>CAYODC010000029.1:0-13752 GCA_964402575.1 uncultured Verrucomicrobiota bacterium | reverse complement strand
GCTCGATCGCGATCGCCGGCGACAGCCCCTCGATGCGGTCCACGTCCGGCTTCTGCAACTGGTCCAGGAACATCCGCGCGAACGACGACAGGCTCTCCACGTACTTCCGCTGCCCCTCCGCGTAGAGCGTGTCGAACGCCAGCGACGACTTCCCGCTGCCGCTCAGCCCCGTCACCACGCACAAACTCCCGCGCGGAATCCGCACCGTCACGTTCTTGAGGTTGTGCTCCCGCGCACCCTCGACCAGGATGAAATTGTCCGCCATTGTCTTCCGCCTCTTCAAATGGAAGGAATCAACCTATCACGCATTCCCAAAATCTTCATTCCTTATCCGCTCCGGCCATGAAAACCTCAATAAATGGGGAATATTACCGTTTTTTTGCCCATAAGACCGATTTTCGGCCATCCCATGAGCGTTTTTTCTTGATTTTGGTCATTTATGACCTTTTTTCACGCATTTTTCCTCATTTTGCCCCATCCCCGCCTCCCCCGCAAGCCGAATCTAAACATTCGTTCAGTATTCGGCCCAAACTCTCAAAAAAACGCCCCCCAACGCTCTCCCCGCCAAGACACCATGGCCCCCAGAGTTCTTCTCTTGGTGTTCTCTGTGCCTTGATGTGAGAACACTCCCGTCGGTTCCTTGAAATATGAAAAAGGGCATTCCCCTCCCCGCCGGTCCCGTCCGCCATCCCTCGCAGCCATCCGCAATCGGATTAATCGTCGATGGCGGCTTCTCGCTTGATCCGGGCGCGGTCTTCGTCCAGCAGGCGCTGGGCGCGCACGCGCGCAGCGGAAGGCTCCGATGAAGGCGCCGGGCGCACGGTCGTCACCGCCCCGCCTTGCCGGAGTTCGCGCCCTTGCTTCAGGCTCCGGTCCTCCGAGGCCAGGGGCCGATGCCCGACCCGGTCATCCAGGAACTGGTTGGTCACCAGGCTGCCCTCGACCCCCATCAGGACAGGCGTGTGGATGGTCTCCTGCGCCCGCGCCGGTCCCGCCGCCAGCGCGACGGCCACCCACGCCAACCCCGCCCACGTTCCACGCCGCCTCATGGCGCATCCTCCGCATTCCGGACCACGCGGAACCCGACGCGCGGAACGCTCATGCGCTCCACGCCGAATCCCCGCGCCGCGCAACGCAGGAAGGGCAGCGGATTGTGATAGGACCCGCCGCGCATGGCCCGCCGTTCGACGGTGCCGGCCGCCGCATTCAGCCGCACGGCCAGGTCTTCGCCATGCGCCATCCGCAGGTAGGCATCCTCGCGGTACACGTCCTGGCACCACTCCCACACGTTCCCGCCCATGTCGTACAGACCGGCGGGCGATGGCGCAAAGGTCTTGACCGGACTGGTCCAGGGCCACGGATCCTCCCGGATGTCCGCTATCTGGAAATTGGCCAGGCCCGCCGCCGCATCTTTCGCCGCTTTGTTCCCCCAGGGATACAGATGGTCCTGCCCCCCGGAACGCGCGGCATATTCCCACTCGGCTTCCAACGGAAGCCGGTAGCCGTCGGCACCGGCACGGAACACCACCTCGTCCCGGCTGGCGCGATAGCCGGGAGTCAAGCCCGCCACGGCGCTGCGCCAGTTGCAATAGCCCGCCGCATCGTGCCAGCTCACGCAAACCACGGGATCCTCGGGCCGCTGGGGAAAACCCGGCTGCCGCCAGGTCGCCGCCCCCGGCAAGCGCTCCGCATCGGTCACGTAGCGCGTGGCGGCCGCAAAGGCGGCGAACTGGGCGACCGTCACGGGCGTGTTGGCGATCCAGAACGGCTCCAACGCCACCGTCACGGGCGGAATCTCGTCCGCCTCGCCCTCGCCTCGGCTCCGGCCCAAGGCAAAGGTTCCCCCGGACAGGAGCACCTCGTCGGACCAGGCGGCCGAGGGCCCGGACGGCGGAACCGCGGGCGGCAACTGTTCCGGCGCAACGGCACGGACCTCCTCGACGGCGGCCGCCGCCAGCTCCAGGAGGCTGCCGCTGGAGGCCTGCCGCACCTGGAAGCGGGCCGCCGGCCATTGGCCGCCGGTCTTGACGGGCAGGTTCGGGGCGGATCCCGCTTCCGCCCCCCGTCTGCGTTTGGCCGCGGCGGAAACCGGTGCCGCCGGCGGTTCCTCCTCCGCCCAACGGGCCACCAGGATGTCACCCGTCTTCAGCCGCCATGACCCATGCCCCTCCGGCATTTCCACGGGGGCGTTGGACCACTCCACCTGCCGGCAGTCGGACCAGGCCAGCTCCTGCGTCTGGCCATCCGCCATGAACGGCAGGCGCTCCGGCGCCGGGTTGCCCGTCAGCCATTCGCCCAGCGTGGTCTGCACCGAAAAGGATCCATCGCCATTGCGCCGCATCTGCCGCAGAACCGTCGTCGGCAGGGTCCATGTCCCTCCCTTGCCTTTGATCGTCACCAGATGGACGGGCAGGGCGCCGGAAACAACCGTTCCGTCCGCATGGCGGCAAGTCACGTCATGCTTCGTGGCCAGTTTGCCCGCCGCCGGCGCCTTGTTCCCCGCGGAAACCAGCAGCGAAAGCACGTCCCACGGAATGCTCATCGCACGCCCGCCTTGATCCCAGCCGCGCAGCGACGGACCGGACAGCCGGCCTTGCAGGGCATGCCCGCCGGGAAGGATTTCCACCACCGCCTCCAACCCCTCCTCCTTCGCCACTTGGCGAAGACTGCGGATGCGGTCGAGCGGAAGAACCACCCGGCCGGCCTCGCTCTGGAGAATCACCGAAGCGGGTTCCAGGTTCACTTTCACCCGGCTGCCATTCATCAGCTCCAGCGTCCAGCCCATGGATTCGGCCGGAACCGGAGACGGGGAGGACAAAAACTCGATCACCTTCACGGTTTTCCAAACCGCCTTGGTCTCGGGCTGGCCCACCAGCCGGATCAGGTTCCGGGGCTGGGCCACTGCATACCAATGGTCGCCCTGCACCGTCTCGACAACGCACCGGTTCAGCAGGGGGAATTCGATGCTCACCAGCTCTTCCGGGGAAAACACCAGGGTGCCCACGGCCGTATCCAGGCGGACGGGCGCCGGAAAATAGGGGCCTTCGACACGGTCGCCATTCCCAAACGTCACCCGCCATTGGCTGGCGGGCGGGGCTTCCTCCTTCGCCGCAGACGGCTTGGCTTGCGCCGGAAAAACTCCCGGCATCGCCATCCACGCCGCCAGCCCCAACCCTATGCACGTTTTCTTCATGTGTTCTCCCACATCCTTCTCGCTTCCCTGTGCAGTTGACACAGGCCGGCGCGGTGTGTCAAGGCACTCCCGGATCCCGTGGCGCTTCCCGCGACGGCAACCGCTCCATGTCCAGTTCCACAACCACCAGCCCTTCCTCCGTGGGTAATCGCCGGGCGGCGGAGACCACCACGATCTCCGCCCAACGGCAGACGACCGGCGCCGAAGGCAGCGGCACCCGCCAACTCCAGGTCGAACCCAGCGGCGGCGCCCCCCGGTTGAACCGGGCTTCCCAGACCTCGTCCACCGCCACCGACCGTCGAACCCGCCGCCGGCCTTCGGAATCCATCAAACGGACTTCGACCCGCAAATCCGGCGGGAGCCGGCCCAGGAAACGCCATTGCATCGCCAACCGCGCCAGCCCCTCCGCCTCCGCAGGAGGCTCGATCCACACGGACCGCAGGCGCAACCGCCCCCCTTGATAGCCGATCTCCCATCCGCTTTCACCGGATCCCCCGGCATCCGCATGCTCCCGGCCGCCGTCCGCCACCCGCATGTCGGGGTCCGTGGGACACCCTTCCGCCGCCCGGGCCCTGGCCAGCACCGCTTGATCTGGCTGGCCGGAGCGCTCCAACAGCCGCGCGCGATACCACCACAAGCGATGGGCAAAACGGTTGGAGGGAAGATCCGCACTGTCCAGCCAGGGTTCCAGCCAAGCCGCCGCATCGGCATACCGACGCTGTTCCTCGGCCTCCCGGGCCTCCGCCAGGTCCGCCCAGAACGGAGCTCCGTTACGATCCACCGGCCCGTTGCGGAGACGATGAAAATCCACCGAATCCAGCCGGCCGGCCAGCAGCAGTTCGGCCAGCAGCTCCTGCAGGTCAGGCGGCGTCTGGCCGGCCTGCCCTTCCTGGATCGCCCATTCCACCGTCCACGACGGAGTCAAGCGCCCCTGGACCGCCCACTCGCGCAACCGCAGGCGCCGCAGGATCCCGGTGCCGCCCCCCGCCTCCCCGCCGTCCAAATCCAGGCGGATCTGGTCCTCGGCCGCTCGGCGACGCTCCGGCTCCAGGTCCCGGACCGTTTGCCAGTCCCCCATCCGCAGAGCCTGTCGCAGCGATTCTTTGACCCAACGGTTTCTCCACCGGATTTGACGGTTGCGCCATTGCGCCCATTGGCCGGCCGTCCAGAGGGAAGAGCCGGACGGAGACGACTGCGCATCCAACCGGCGTTTCAGCGCCGCCAGGCACTGCAGACGGTCTTCGCTGCGCCCTTGGCGGTCCAGCACCGCATAGAGCGACCACAGAACCGAATCCGGCAGGTTGGGCTGCCGCAGAAGAACCGGCGTGGAAATGCCGGCCGACCGCCAGGCCCGCACGACGGGATCCGCCAGCGCCGGATCCAACGCCAACGCCCGGTCCCCCCAATCCAGCAAGCGCTCATGATCCGCGCCTTCTCCCTGCGTGGCCAGGACCGTGCAGGCATCGGCCAAAATCCCGGCATCCCGCGGATACAAGCCCACCGCCACGTCCAAATCCCGCCGGCCTTGGATGGCCAAGGCGTCCTCCGCTGGGACAATCTCGGCCAGCCGCAGCAGGATGCGCGCCCGCACCAACCGGGCTGCGGCATCCCATGGCGCCAACCCCACGGCTTTCTCCGCCGCCAACCGGGCCTCTCCCAGCATCGCCACCTCTTCCACCCGCACCGCCACTCCGGCCAACTCCAGCGCATGCCGGTGCTCCGGAACCAGGGGATCCAGCACCGGCTCACCCTCGTCTTCGGAAGGCTCCAGCAACTGCCGCGCGGCGCTTTCCACCTTCCGGCGGTGGTCCTCCAACCGGACCAGCGCTTCGTCCGTGCGCAACACCGAGGCATCCGGCGCCAGCCGGATGGCCTCGCGCACACCAGCCAAGGCTTTTTCCGGCGCCAGCGCCGGTGCCGAAAACCATTCCGATTCGAGAGACCCCATCCCGATCGCCGGCAAGATCCCGTCATGAAGACGCCAGGCTTTCGCCGAGAGCAGGCACGCCAGCGCCACCGTCGCCGCCGCCGCCCCCCACCCCCCGGCGCGCACCCATCGCCATCCCCGGGCGGAACGGACCGCCGGCCGCACTCCCTCCTCCTTTCCCCATGCCCACAGCAACCCGCATAGCAGGGCAAACGGCACCTGGATGCCCGGCCGGGCGCTCAATCCAAACTCCCCTTGCGCGTGCAGCAACCCGGCCAGGAAAGCCATCGCGGCCCCTCGCCGCCACCACGCGTCACCTTCTTCTCCTCGGTGCCGAATCCGGCAGCCGCGAACGGCCTGGCAGGCCACCAGACCCATCAGGAAGACCAGCGCGCCCCATCCCGCCGGCCCCAGGTCCCCCCAAAACTGCAGCGTGTCGTTGTGGATGTAGTCCAACCGATAGCGCCCATGCGCGCTTCCCTGGACCATCGGCAGGACCAACGCCGTCCCCCCCGGCCCCGTCCCCATCGGAAACAGCCGAAACAGGCGGAGCGAAGAACGCCAGATTTCCACCCGGGACGCCTGGGAACGCCAGACACCGTCGGTTTCGCCGAAGGATCGCTCCAGCACGTTGCGGCGGTAGCCATGGAGGCTGAACACGATCGCCAACAGCATCAGGAACGCCGCCGCCGCCCACCAGAACCGCTGGAGGGCGGGATGCGCCGCGCCATGCCATGCCAGCAGCAGCACGCAGCCTGTCAATGCCGCCAGCGTGGCCCCGATGGAGCCGGAAAACAACAGCCCCACCCACTGGACGGCAAACCCGCCAGCCAACGCCAAGGTCCTCCATGACCTCCAATCCGTCGCCACGCGGTGCATCCACCAGCGCCATCCGCCCTGCCCGCGCCGCAGGGCCCGCCCCACGCGCTGCAGGATCAACCCCAGCGTGACCGGCAGCGTCATGGCCAGCAACCCGCCCAAGGCATCCGGGCTGCCAAAGGTGCCGGTCATCCGTCCGCCTTGCGGATCCCGGAGAAACACCCCGGCCAATACCTGGGAAACACCCAGCCCCGCCAGCCCGAGCAGGATCACGAGCCCGGCCATTCGCGGGCGGGCCCGCTTCGCCACCGCCCAGGCCAGCACGCCCAACCCCAGCCACAGCAGCAACACATTGCGGCTGGCAAACCGGTCCACGGCGATCGGCCAGGAGGCCATCCCGGCCGTCGCGTGTTCCAGCAGCCCCGGATCCCCTCCCCACGCCTGCGCCATCCATGCGGCCGGCAGCGGGATCAGTTGAACCCCGCACCAGCCCGCCAGGACGCAAGCGCCCCAACCGGCCATCCGTTCCGCCCGTCCCCCGCCTACCGTCGCCCCAGGCCCCAGCGCCATGCCCGCCGCCCCGATCCCCCATGCCCCCGCGGCAAGGAGGCAGGATTCCGCAAAGCCAACCCCTCCCCGCGCCCATGTCGCGGCCCAGGCCAGCGCCACGGCCAGACCCGCCCAGCCCAGGTCCGTCCACGAAGCACCCTGGCCCCCGCGCCCGACAGGGTGGCGATGATGGCGCGACATCACAGCGGATCCCCGGCGATGATCTTCCGCGGATTTTCCTGCGTCAGGAGAACCGCGGTTTCCCTCCCGTAATGCTCTTCCAGCCACCGCCGCGCGGCCGACAGCAGGGGCGGCCGGCGCCGGTCATCGTGCGCATCGGTCGCCACCACATCCACCCACCCGCACCGCAGCCATTCCACGGCCCGGCGGCGGGCCGCGCCCGGTCCGCCCGTCAGGCACGAGGCCGTGATCTGCATCCGGACACCCTGTGTCCGCAAATGCTCCACCGCCACCGTGTCGTCCAGCATCTCCAGCCGCTCCGGATGCGCCAGCACCGGCGTGGCCCCCGCCATCCGCAATTGAAACACCGTGTCGCCCAGCACCCGGACCCCATCCCGGATCGGCGGCATTTCAAGCAGCACGTAGCGCCGATGCCTGTCCAGCGCGGGCCACCGGCCCGAGGCATAGTCCTCCCGCGCATTCTCCGTCAGGGGCATCTCGGCCGCGGATCTCAGGTCGAGATCGATCCCCTCCTCGGCCAGGCGCCCGCGCAACCGCTCCGCCGCTTCGGTGATCCGCCGCGGATCGGTCACCCCGATCGCCGCATCGAAGTGGGGCGTGGCCACCATCGTCCGGATGCCGTCGGCCGCGGCCATGCGGCACATGGCCAGCGCGATGGTTTCGTCGGCCGCGCCATCATCCAGTCCCGGCAGGACATGGCAATGGAGATCAATCATGACCTCCGCTTCCGCCTCCGGCCCAGGCGGTCGGCCAGTGACGCCATCCAATTCGCCCTCCGGGACGGAGCGACCTTCGCCTCTTCGGCGTAGTAGCCCCCGTACCGGTTGTAATAATAGGTCGAGTAGTAGTAATAGGAGCCGGCTGGCATGTCCACGTTGTTGAGCACCACCCCCAGCATCCTCACATGGGAAGCCTCCACCTGCCGGGCCACCTGCCGGGCCGCGAACTTGTTCGTCACGAACGCCCGGACCACCAGCATCAATCCGTCCACCTGCTTGCCGATGACCAGCGAATCCACCAGGTTCAGCGACGGCGGCGTGTCGAAAATCAGCAGATCGTACTGCTCCTGCAGTTCCGCCAGCAACTGCCGGAAACGCCCTGAATCCAGCATTTCCACCGGATTGGGAGGCACGGGCCCCGTCGGGAGGAAGAACAGGTTCTCCACTCCGGTCGCGGCAATGACCTCGCCCGGCGCCAGGCTTCCCGCCGGGGCCGCCAGCAGATTGGACAACCCCTTTGCGCTATCGACGGAAAACACCTTGTTCAGGCGGGGCTTCCGCATGTCCGTATCCACCAGCAGCGTCCGCTTGCCGGTCTGGGCATGGGCGATGGCCAGGTTCAGCGAAACCAGCGTCTTGCCTTCCGAAGGCATGGTGCTGGTCACCACGATCGACCGCAACGGCTTGTCGGTCGAACTGAACGCCAGCGCCGTGCGCGCGGTCCGGAAGGCCTCCGCAAAGTGGCTCCGGGGCTTGGCCAGGGCGAACAAATCGTCGAAGGCTCCGCTTTCGGCTTCCGTTTCGGCCGAGGGCACTCCCCCGATGACCGGGCTGCCCAGATAGTGGCGGACATCGGTTTCCCCCTTGATCGTCGTGTCCATGTAGTCGAGGAAGAAGCACAGCCCCACGGCCAGCGCCGCACCCAGCAGCAGGCCCATCAGCAGCATGCGGCTGCGGACCGGCCACGAGCGGATCTGCGGCACTTCGGCCTTGGCCACGATGAAGACATTGTCGCCCTGCCCGCTTAATTGGCTGACGTTGAGCTCGTCGATGCGCCGGATGATGGTGGAATGGGCCTGCTGGATCGAATCCCGGCCCTCCCGCAGGAGATTGTATTTCGATGCCAGCTCGTTGAAATGCAGGACGTTGTCTTCCTGCTTCTCCAGCTCTTCGCGCAGCATTTTCTCTTCATTGAGGGCCTGCTCGTACCTCCCTCTCAATCCGGCGACAATGTTGGCGGACTCCAACGCCAGCTTGGTCCGCAGCGCGTTCATCTGCGCAACCAGGCTCTGGATCTGCGGATGGTTGTCGCCCAGGCGGGACTGCATTTCCGAATACTGCTGCTCGAGCTTCGCCAGCTCCATCTTGTGCCCGCTGATCAGCGACGACTCCAGCACCCCCGGAATGCTTTCGATGGACCCGCCCGAATTCAGCGCCAGTTTGGCGGTGCGGAAGCTGGCCTCGGCCTTGATCCGCAGCGGCTCCGTCTCGGTCAGCTTCTGGTTCAACCCCTTCAGCCGCTCCACCACGATGTTCTGCGCCTCTTCGAACGACACCATCCGGTTCGACGCCATGAAGGCATGCAATTCGGCCGTCGACCGGTCGAGGCGCGCGCGCATCTCCTCGGCCTTCTTCTTCATCTCTTCGATGCCCTCGCCCGAAACCCCCATCCGGCGCCGGCGGTTCTCGGCCAGGTACGCCGACACCACCGCGTTGACGACCGCCGCGGCTTCGCGCGGATCCTCCCGCTCGAGGCTCACGTCCAGCACGTAGCCGCTGCGCGCCGGCGTCACCTGGACCCTCTCGGCCAGGAGGCGGACCGGGTCGCGGCTCGCCTGGAAGTCCGGGCTCTGCGCCAGCAGCCCCTGCTGCAGCACCGCCTCCATCACCGGCGTGGACTTGATGAGCTGGATCTGCGTCTGGATGATGTCCCGCTGGTTGATGCGCGACAATCCCGGATCATAGGCGTCCTGCATCGCCGTCAGGTTGACCCCATGGCTCTCGATCAGCAGTCGCGCGGTCGCCGTGTAGCGCGGCGTCCGCGTCCAGGCATACAGCGCCGTCGCCACCACCACCGCCATGAACAGGCCCGCCGCAATCGGCAGGCGCTGGCGCACCACCGCCAGATAGTCCCACAGATGAAGCCCCTGGTCTTCCGAATCCAACAGATCGTCCATACGTGATTCCATTCCCGCTTGCGCGTTTCTCCCGTGGAAGGCGGCCCGGTCAGTCCAGCCGGTAGGACACCGAGAAAATGCCGCGGATGAACTGGAGCACTTCCGAGGCCAGGGTCTTCGGCCCCGACGTCCGCACGTGCAGCACATCGCCATCGCGCAGGTACAGGTTCGGCGCTTCGCCAATCTCGATCTTCGCCACGTCCAGCCGATGCATGCGCTCCTGCCCGTCCGCCGAGCGCCGCGTCAGGATCACCCCGCGGCGGTCCGCCAGCTCCGCGAATCCGCCGGCCAGCGCGACGGCTTCCAGCACCCGCAACTGCTTGCGGAACGTGAACGCCCCCGCCTGCTTCACCGCCCCGTACACATAGATCAGCGGCGCCTTGGGCACGTAGATGACATCCCCCGCGCTCAACACGGGGTTCAGGCTGGCATCCCCGGTCTCCAGCAGCGAGGCCAGGTCGACCTGGATCCGCGGCGCGGCACCCTCCCCGCCGCTGCGGATCACGTAGGCCACCGCCCCCGCATCCTCGCGCGGACCACCCGCCAGCGCCAGGATCCCCAGCAGCGTGGAAACGTTCTGGTGGATCGCGTACGACCCGGGCTGGTGCACCGACCCAATCACCGAAATCTGCCGGCTCCGGAATTCGCTGACCCATACCCCCACCCGCGGAGTCTGCAGCACGTTCTGCCCCACCAGCTGCTCCTCGATCATCCGCTGGATTTCCTGGACCGACTTCCCGGCCACGTTCAGCGCCCCCACCACCGGCAGCGAGACGATCCCCGTTTCGGAAACCCGGAGCTTGAGGGTCTTGGTCTCCTCGTTGGCTTCCCACTCGAAGATGCTGATCTCGAGGACATCGTCCGGACCCACCCGGTACTCCTCCTTCTGCAGCGTCCGCAACTCCTGGCTTTCGGCCACCTGGCGCATGCTCGCTTCGTCGCTGAAGAATGCCGGCTCGGTCCCCCCGCCCTGGCCCAGCAGGTTCGCGTCCTGGCCGCCTCCCCCCGGAGTGGAGCACCCGGCCCCCAGCATCCCGCATACGCCCAGCATCCACGCCGCCACGTCCAAGACCATCCGTTTCCGTTTCATGTCTGTCCCGTCCTGCTCTGGTTCTTCACGTTTCCACCTCCTCCCCCCCATGAAAAAAGGCGCTCAGGTTGTCGTCCTCCCAAGCGCCTCCGCGCATCTTCTGTGACGCGCTGTTTCCGGTCCCCTCCCTACCGCAAGCTGGTCCTCGGACGGGACGTCGGCTGCACCGGCTCCGTCGGAAACTCCTTCGGTTCGGATTCCTTGTCGTCATCCTTGTTGTGGTCGTAGATGGCATAGCCGCCTCCCGCCGCCACCATCACGGCCACGCCGCCAATGACGATCGTCGTGAACGAGGCCCCCGATCCAAGCGCCGCACCGGTCTCGACCGCCGCCGCCCCGCCGGCCCCCGCCGGCAACAGGCCCGCCTTGTCGTCGTCCAGCACCACGCGGCTTTCCGTCAGGGTGCCATCATCCGCCACCGTCAGCACGGAAATGTCGCGGCCGGAGACATTCAGGACATATCCGCCCGCGGCCAAGACAATCACCGTCTTCCCCTGCTTGTCCGTCACGCCCTCGCCCAGCGCCTTCGACCGCGCCGATTTCTTCACCTGGACCACCGTGCCCTCCACCGGCGTCACTCCGTCGGACTTCAAGATCGTGAAGGTGAGATCCCCCGCCTTGAAACGGACCGGCTGGTCCTTCGCATCCGCGGCCCATGCCATGCTCGCCAGCGCCATCACGGCCGCCACGGCCATCCAGAACCCTCTTCGACTTTTCATGCTTGACGCCCTTTCTCGATGTTCTGATCTTCGACATGCCCACTGTCCCATATTGACCCCTGAAATCAACCCCGAAATCGCCTCCCTATGCGAATTTTCCGGCGGCGCTTTCATCGCTCCGCGCCGCGGTTGTCCGCGGCAACCGCCTCCTGGAGATGCGCCTCGGGCAGCATGCGGGCCAGCAAACGCCGGAGGCCCGCCGCATCGCCCGCCTGCGCCAAGGCCTCCAGATGGCGCAGATGGCTTTCCACGCTCCCCGGGTCGGGCCGCGGAATCTTGCCGACAAAGATCATCGGATGCCGCGTCCGTTCGGCCTGCTCCGCATCCGTGTGGAGCTCCTCGAACAGCTTCTCGCCCGGCCGCAGCCCCGTGTACTCGATCCGGATGTCCACGCCGGGTTCGAGGCCCGACAGCCGGATCATGTCCCGCGCCAGGTCGGCAATTTTCACCGGCGAACCCATGTCCAGCACGAAGATCTCCCCCCCGCGCCCCATGGAGGCCGCCTGCAACACCAACTGCGCGGCTTCCGGTATCGTCATGAAATAGCGCTGCATCTCCGGATGGGTCACCGTCACCGGCCCGCCCTTCTGGATCTGCTCGCGGAACAGCGGAATGACCGACCCCGTGGATCCCAGCACATTGCCGAAACGGACGGCCACGAACCGGGTCCCGGGATGGCGGGCGGCCAGGGCTTGCACCGCCAGTTCCGCCACCCGCTTGGACGCCCCCATCACCGAGGTGGGATTCACCGCCTTGTCCGTGGAAATCAGCACGAAAACCTCGACCCCGCTGCAACCCGCCATCCCGGCCAGCACGTGCGTGCCCACCGCATTGTTGCGAACGGCCGCCGCCTCGTTGGCCTCCATCAGCGGCACGTGCTTGTAAGCCGCGGCATGAATGACCACCTGCGGCCTCCATCGGACGAATGTCTCCCGCATCCGCACCTCGTCGCCGATGTCCGCCACCACCGGAATCCATCGCGTGGCCGGATCCTTCGCCTGCATCTCCCGGTGAATCTCGTAGAGCGCGTATTCGCACTGCTCCACCAGCACCAGCTCCGCCGGACCATACCCGCTGATCTGCCTCACCATCTCCGCGCCAATCGAGCCGCCCGCGCCCGTCACCATGATCCGCTTCCCGGCCACAAACCGGCGAATGGACGGAACATCCAGATGGACCACCTCGCGGCCCAGCAGGTCTTCGATCTGCACCGGACGCAGTTCGACCACCGATACCGCCCCGCTCAGGATCTCGTGCAGCGCCGGAATGATCCGCGTCGCGATCTTCGCCTCTTCGCACAGGCGGACGATCCGGCCAATCTGCTCGCGATACGCGTTGGCAATCGTGATGATCGCCTCGTCCACCCGCTTCTCGTCGGCCAGGACCCGGATGTGCTCCATCGTCCCCAGCACCGGAATCCCCGAAATCACCGCGTCCTGCTTGGCGGGATCGTCATCGAGAAACCCCATGACCTGGAGGCCGGAACTGGCCTGGCCGGCAAGCTCGCGCGCCGCCATCACCCCGGCCCGGCCCGCCCCCATCAGCACCACCCGGCTGGAATGGTCCCGGCGACCGCCCCCATCCCCATGGCTCGACCGGTCCGGCGCCTGCCGCTGCAGATGCTCGATGGCCATGCGCCGCGAAACGCGAATGCCCATCAGTCCCAGGAATGACAGCACCGCATGCATCAGCAACACGGAATAGGGGACCCGCAGCACGATGTGCGAGGGTCCCAGCCCCGCCCGCACCAGCAGGAACGGAATCGTCGTCAGCAGGCATGCCAACAGAAAGGGCGGGACATCCACCAGGCTGATGAAGCGCCACACCCGCCGGTAAGTGCCCAGCGCCAGCAGCAGCAGCCACTGCCACCCCACCACCAGCGGCAACTGGCGCAGCATCGTGTTGGCGGCCCGCGGCGGAATCGAAAAGTCAAACCGCAGCAGATACGCCAGGATGAACACCGCCGCCAAGACGAACAGATCGATGGCAAACTGCGCCGCCCGGCCCGGCGATACCCGCGGAATGGAAACTTTGCTTTTCATTCGAATCCGCTCCTTCCCGGCCCGGACGCCGCCTTCCATCCCCCGGGCTCCGCATCCGCCAACCGCCGCCCCGCCCACCACCATCCCCCCACGACCCCGGCCAGGTTCGCCGCCGCATCGCCCCAGCTGAACCCCCGTCCGCTTCCCCCCAGCGCCTGCTGCGCGCCTTCTAGCAATAGCCCGTACGCCGCCCCCGCCAGCGGCAGGATCCACTTTTGCTCCCACTTTCCACTCCCCGCCGCGGCCCAGCGCTGCAGCACGCCTAGCAGCCTGTCGGACTTGAAAAATCCGATGCATTTGAAATCTTTTGCCGGGG
>CAYODC010000028.1:0-13962 GCA_964402575.1 uncultured Verrucomicrobiota bacterium | reverse complement strand
CGGGATCGGGGAGGTCGGGGAGGATGACTGGGAGCTTGATCTGGGTGGACGTGGCGCCCTGTGCCAGGCGGGTGGACACCAGGTGATCCATCCAGCCGGCTTTCATCACCAGCAGGCGGGGTGGGAGGATCATGCGTTGTCCGCGCATGATCCGATAGGCTTCGGACCGGGCGGCGAGGGCGCGGTCGATGGCGTCGAGCCAAGCGGAGCCAGGGGCGCCAGGGCCGGCCGGTTCGATGCAAAAGACGTAGCGGCGGTCGGAGGGATCGGCGACCATGGCGAAGTGAGTCCAGGCGAGCTGGTGTTCGGCGAGCGATGGACGGACGACCTCGGCGATGAAGGTTCCGGAGAGTTTTTCCGAGGCGAGGTTGGCGAATTCGCCGGATTTGGAGACGAAGCGGATGTTGGGCGTGCGGCCGGTGAAGCCATCGACGCGGACGAGGTCGTGGAGGTCGTAGCGGTAGAGTCCGGAATAGGTGGTGAGGACGAGGCCGTATTCGGCGCCATCGGAGAGTTCATGGGCGAGGAGGGGGGGGGAGCCGTCGGCCGGAAGAAATTCGAAGAAGAGGCCCGGGAGATGGAGGGGGCCGGCCGGGGAATCCGTCTGGAGGGGGATGTTGAACTTGCCTTCGCTGGCGCCGTAGCCGCAGTCGAGGAAGCGGACGTCGTCGTGCAGCCAGGGTTTGAGGCCATCGAGGTAGCGGCCGAAGGTGCCGCCGAGCCAGCAGGAGACGAGGCGGAGTTCCGGCCAATAGTCGCGGGGGTCGAGGCGGCCGCGCGCGGAGGCCATGCGGAGGAGGGTCTCGGCGCGGGAGGGATCCGGCGCGAGTTGGGATTCGAGGCGGGGGCGAAGTCCGGGAGGGAGTTCCAGGTCCGGCGCGAGGGAGCCCAGGCGGATTTCGTCGATGAGCGAATCGCGGCGGAGGTCGGCCAGTTCGAAGAGGGCGGTCATGCGGGCGGGATTGTTGCCGATGAGGAGGCGGACGAGCGGCTGGAGGAGGGCGAAGCGCAGGGTCAGGTAGTTCAAGGTTTCCGGGTCGCCGATCTCGAGGATTTCGGGGGGGTGGGCGAGGCGGCGGAGCATATGGGGGGGGGCGCCGGCGAGGGACAGTCCGGAGGCATATCCGATGGGGATGCCGGCGGCGGTTTGTTGTTGGCGGGCGACATTGGCCAGGGGGATGAAGGCGCCGGAGTCAAGGATTTCCGGAACGAGGCGGGCCAGGACGGCGATGCGCAAGCGGACGGCCATGGCTTTGGCCAGGATGCCGGCGGGGCTTTCGGGCAGGAGCTTGATCTGGCCGGTGGTGCCGCTGGTGGCGACGAATTGGGCGGCCCGTCCGGCAAACAGCAGGTTTTCCTCGCCGTTTTCCATGCGTTGGGAGGCGGCGGCAAAGGCGGACCCATCCGCGATGGGCACGCGGCGGCGATAATCGTCGGGGGAGCGGATGGAGTCGAATCCGTGGGCGCGGCCGAACTCCGTGTCGGCATTGCGGTGGAGGATGTCGAGGAGCACGTGGGTCTGGACGGAGGCGGGGGAGACGCAGGCGTCGCGGAACCACTGGAAGAGATCGTGATCCGGGAGGGCGCCGAGTTCCTCGAGGGAGGGAACGCGTTCCGTCGGGGCTGGGGAGCGGGCGGGGGTGCGAATCCGGAGCTGGCGGGAGATGCCGAGCAGGATGGCCGCGGGCACGTTAAGGCCGGAACAGGATTCGATGCCCTGGAAGCCGGGGATGGAATTGGCTTCGCCGACGACAAATCCGTCGCCCCTGAAGAGGAGGTCGATGCCGCCGAGGTTGAGACCGAGCAGATGGGCGACGCGCGTGGACAAGTCGCGAAGGGCGTCATCGAGGGGCCAGGCCGAGGCGGAGCCGCCGGCGGAGAGGTTGGATTTGAACGCGCCGGGGGCGTGGTTGTGCCGCAGCATGGCGGCAACGGGTTGGCCATCGATGAGGAACACGCGCAGGTCGCGTCCGCGGCTGTCGGCGATGAATTCCTGGGCAAGGAGGCCGACGGTGGAGCGGGCGGCGTGGAGCATTTCCAGCAGGGTGTCCAGTTCGGCGGGCGAATGGATGAGGGAGACGCCGTATCCATTGGAGCCGTTGTTGATCTTGACCACCATGGGCAGGCCGAGCTGCTGCCGTAGGAATTCCGGGGAAGTATCCGGCCGGATGCGGATGGTTTTGGGAACGGGAATGCCGGCGGCCGCGAGACGTTGCAAGGTTTGCCACTTATCCCGGGTGATCCGCAGGGTATCGGCGCGGTTGACACACCAGACGCCTTGGATTTCCAGTTGCTGCAGGAGGGCCAGGTTCTCTTCGGAGGGATCGTTCACGAAGGCGGCGATGGCGAAATGGGGAAGGGCGGATTCCACGCCGCGGCGGAACACCCGGGGGGGGGCGGAGGGGGAGAGGAGGAGGGTTACATCGCCGGGATCCACCGCGTCGAGTTGAACCCCGGCCGCGAGGGCTTCCTGGCCGGCGCGGACGAGTTCGGGGACGGGCGGGCCGGAATAGAGAATCCAGCCATGAAGGGGGGCGGAGGAGGTCAAAGCACGGCCTCCTGGAAGCAGGTTTCCACATAGGAGCGCAATTCGAGGGCAACGGGATCGCAAACCTGGACGCGGTTGAAATCGAAGCGCTGGCTGCTGAGGTGGGCGTAGAGCAACCACCAGCGCGAGGGGGATTCCGCGATCCAACCGCAGAAGAAGATGCGCAGGGCGCGGGTTTCGTCCTCGAGGCGGGCGGGGAGAGGGAGCCAGCCGGGGAAACGGAGGAACACGGTTTTGATGCCTTCGGTTTCGAGGTTGAAGAGGCGGGGGCGCAGGACCGCGGCGAAATCGTCGCCGGGTACGCGAAGGGACAGGATGGCCAGGGCGTTATCCGGGCGGGTTTCGACATCCAACGTGGTGATGGGCGGCGGGGGCAGCGGCGGAGAAGAAAAATCCGCGGGGATGCCGGCGAGGGAGAAGAGCCGTTGGGAGAACGCGGCATGGCGCGGCGGGGTAAACAGGCGAAGGGGGGGGAGGGGGCGGTTGGACCGCACGGCGTGCAGGAGGGATTCGCGCTGGCCGTCGTCCTGTTCGGCGAGCTTGCGGAAGCGGGCGCGGTCGTGGACGGAGACTTTCAGGGCCATGGGATGGAAGCGGAACAGGGCGCAGACTTTTTGGGAGAGGGTATGCGTGGTGACGAGGTTGGATTCGAGGAGCAAAGGGGCCCCGGGGCGTTTCTGGATGTTGGCGATGGCGAGCTTGATGAGCTGGAGGAGGCCGGTGCTGCGGCGATAGTCGGGATGGATCATGACGCCGCCGACTTCGCCGATATCCGCGTCGGGGGAGGAACGGAACAGGGCGAAATGGCCGACGACGCGGCCGGCGGGGTTGCAGGCGATGAGGGATTCGATGCGGCCGGCGGCGAGGGCGTCGCGCAACGGGTCGGCGAAGTAGAAGAGATCCTTGCTGTAGGTGTAGCCATAGTTGAGATAGGCCAGTTCGACGATGCCGGGGACATGCTCAAGGGTCGCGCGCAGGGCGGTCAGCTTTTCCGAGGGGGGGGGGGCGTCGAGCGCGCCGGGGCCGCGGGAATCCGGCAGGGGGCGGAAGTGCTGCAGGCGCTTGAAGATGACCGTGCGCCAGCCATGGCGTCCCAGGTTGATGAACTCGCACTGGTCGACCATGCGGCGAATGAGGAAGAGGCCCAGGCCATCGATGGTTTCCTCGGGGCGGTCGGTTTGGAAGGAGGGCTGGCGGAGCGGATCGACGGGAAGACCGAGATTGCCGAAGGTGACGCGGAGGCCGTGGTCGGCCGCGGAGGCGGTGATTTCAAATCGTTCGGAAAGACCATTGCCGGGGTAGCGCTCGATGATGTGCGCGGCCGCTTCCTCGGCGGCGAGAGCCAGTTGCGAGAGTTCCGCCGGGGAAGCGCCAAACAGGCGGGCGGCATTTTCCACGAAAGCGGTGACGAGGGGGATGATTTCGGGCCGGTAGCAGAGGGAGATGGAAAAGTCCACGGGAGGAAGGGGGAGAGACGGCGGGGGAGTCATGAGAAGGCATCCGCGCGGCGGAGGAAGGCACGAACGGCGGCAAGGAAGAGATCAGGTTGTTCGAGGTGGTGGAGGTGGGCGGCGCGGGGAAGGACGAGCATCTCGCCGCGGGGGAGGGCGTCGCGGAAGGTCAGGAGGGTGTCAGGGGCGGCTTCGTCGTGTTCGCCGCCGGTGAGAAGAACGGGAAGATGGATTTCCGGAAGGCGGGGGAGGAGGTCGGCGCCCTTGAGGGCGCCGGTGACGGTGAATTCGCTGGGGCCCCAGAGGCGGAGATAGACGTCCATGTTGAGTTGGCCGAGGGCGTCGTTGAGGGCGTCGGGCCAAGGGTCGAGGCGGCAAATGTGGGCGCGGTAGAAATCCATCATGGCGTTTTGGTAGCTGGTGGTGTCGAAGCGGCGGCTCTCTTCGGCGACGGCGACGGCCTGGCGAACGCGGGGGGACATGCGGTCGATGTGGCGGCGCTGGTCGCGTTCCCAGAGGGGGACGCTGAGGAGGGGGCCGCAGAGGACGAGGCTGCGGAGGCCCGCGGGGCGGAGGCGCAGGACGTATTCGGCCGCGAGCATGGCGCCCCAAGAGTGGGCGAGGATATGGAAGTCGGCGAGGCCAAGGGCGTCGCGAAGGGCGGCGAGTTCGGAGACATAAAGTGCGACGGAGAGGACCGACAGGTCGGCGGGGCGGTCGGAGCGGCCACAGCCGAGCTGGTCGTAGAAGATCACGGGGCGTTCGTCGGCGAGGTCGGCAACGACCTGGGGCATGGAGAGGAAGCCGGGGCCGCCGTGAAGGACGAGGAGCGGGATGCCGGGCAGTTCTTTGCCGTAGCGGGCGGTCCAGAGTCGGCCATGCGCAGTTGAAAAGTAGGCCACTTCACATTGCGGAGATGACATAAAGGCAATGTAAATCAGGCAGATCGGGGAGGCAAGACCGGATTCACGGGAACCGGGTGCCGGTGGCGGGCTTACAACGCGCCGACGCGGGAGAGGGCATCCAGAAGCGCGAGGTTGGCGGCGTTGAACAGCGCATGCATGCCGATGGGGACCCACAGGGATTGCGTGCGGGCGTAGGCCAGCGACAAGGCGACGGACAGCAAGGCCAGCGGGACCAGGGTGCCGAGGTCGGCATGGAGCGCGGCGAACGCCATGGCGGTCAGGGCCAGACCGGCTGTCGCACCGGCGCGACGGACGAGCAACGGCAGGAGAATGCCGCGGAACAGGGTTTCTTCGGCGAACGGGGCGAGGACCGTGGCAAAAAAAACGAGTCCGGTCCGGGCGATCCATCCGCGGGCATCCAGGAACAACTGCACGGCGGGCTGGAAGTCGGGAGAAAAGCCGCCCGCCCGCAGCAGCAGTTGCCACACGAAAGCACTGAACCAGAGGAGGGGCAGGACGGCCAGCCAGCGAAGGGCCGCCTGTCCGAGGAGGGTGCGCCAAGGGATCCGGGGACCGAAAGGATGGGATTTGCGGATGGCGAGGGAGAACAAGGCGGCGATCCAGGCGCCATGGAAAGAGGCGGCGTTCCAGATGGGATCATCCGGCCGAAGGGCGCCGAGGGCGCGTCCCGCCGCCAGCACCACGAGCAGGATGGCGAGGTCCTGAAAGCGCCACGGGCTGTCCGTGGCGAGGCAGAGAAGGCGTTGGCGCCAGGTGTCGGCTGGGGCGAGGCGTTTGGAGCAGAGGCAACACAAGGCGGCGACGCCGGCCACTAGCCAAGCCGCCATGGCGGCGCCGACCGCGATCCAAAGGCGGAGGGTGCCGGGAGGAGGCATCAGGCCAGAGGGGAGTCAAACGTCTCGCGGATGGTATAGATGCGTTTTTCCTGGGACTCGTGGTAGGTGCGGATCTGGACTTCGGCGAGGAGTCCCATGGAGATGAACTGCATGCAGAAGGCGAGGAGCATGAGGGGGGTGATGACCCAGAAGGGGCGCTTGATGAGGTGGAGATATTCGGGACCGGCGCCGATGAAGAGGCGGTCGAAAATGACCAGCAGCAGCATGAGGAGGCCGGCGCCGCCGAAGAAGAAGGCGATCTTGCCAAAGAGCTGCATGGGTCCGCCGGTGAAGCGCAGGAGGAACTTGACGGTGAAGAGGTCGAGGATGACGCGGAAGGTGCGGCCGATGCCGTACTTGGACTGGCCGGCGATGCGGGGATGGTGGTTGACGACAACTTCGGCGGTATCGCCGCCGACCCACGAGCAGAGGGCGGGGATGAAGCGGTGCATTTCGCCGTAGAGCCGCACGCCCTGCAGGACGTCGCGGCGGTAGGCCTTGAGGGTGCAGCCGTAGTCGTGGAGATGGACGCCGGTGATATAGGAGATGAGGCCGTTGGCAATGATGGAAGGCAGGCGGCGATTGATGAACGGGTCCTTGCGGTCCTTGCGCCAGCCGGAGACGACGGCGCAATCATTGCGCTCCATTTCCTCGAGCAGGCGGGGAATATCGGCGGGGTCGTTTTGCAGGTCGGCGTCGAGAGTGACGATGACGTCGTTGCGGGCGGCGTCGATGCCGGCGGACATGGCGGCGGTCTGGCCGAAATTGCGGCGGAAACGAATGAGGCGGAAGTGGGGATAGCGGGCGGCGGCCTCCTTGAGGCGCTCCCAGGAAGCATCGCGGGAGCCGTCGTCGACGAGGATGATCTCATAGGTGCGGCCGATGGCGGAGAGGGCGTCGTGGAGCTTCTGAGCGAGGGACGGAACGTTCTCCTCCTCGTGGAAGACGGGGATGACGACCGAGAGGCTGGAAGGGGTTGTTGTCATGGGGCGCAGTATGGGGGAAGGCGGGGAGCAATTCAAGCGGGGTTTCAGGGACAGCGGGTCGGCGGGCAGGGCGAGGGGCATCCCTTCGCCGGGCATTTGCCAGGTCGAAAGCGTTGAAAGAGGGGCAGGAAATGCCGGAGACGAAATCGGTCAGAAAACAGGCTTTTATCGTTGTGTGAGCCGTTCAAAATATGTTAAATATTCATTCAGGCAGTGGGAGTGCCATAGCAAGCCTGAACGAAGGAGGAGAACATGAGCATGCCGGATGCGGGACGAGGCCGACCTCCACGGGAACAAGAACGGCGGCGGCGGCGGCCGGATCCCTGGCGCATATTGTTGAACTATCTGGCCTATCTGGTTTATCCGCTATTGATCATCAACGTCCTGATTTTCGTTGGCGTGGCCAGCGAGGATCAGAAGGCTTCGGCGGCAACCCAGATCGGGAAGGCGGCGGGAATCGAGGCGCCGACGCCGCCGGAGGAGAATGCGGAAGAGGGCCGCGCGTCGCCTGCGCAGAGCGTAGGCAAATGGGTGCAACTCTACGCGTTCATGCCGGTCATGCTGGCGGGCATCGCGATTGGAATTGTGGGAATCGTGATTGACCGGAAGCGGTCGCGGCGGCGATCGGATTCCAGCTTGATGACTCCATTGGTACTGACGGTGGTGTCCGTGGTGGGGTTGCTGATCTATTTCATTGTCCGGGCGTGATTTTCCGCCAGTGCGGGGTTCTGACGGTCGTCCCCATTTCTCAACGATGGGGGAATTCGGGTTGCCCAATGGATTTTGGCAAGCGCATCCCCTCGTTGGGCGGCGAAGGCAGGGGCAACCCGGAATCAAATGTTTGACGAAAGGCAAGTGGGGGTGGTAGCTTGCGACCGTTTCGTTCCGGATGGAATTCTGGAAAGGGATAGAAGAAGGTAAAACGCTTCCATGGCTTCCTTTTTAACAACGTGGATCTACGCATTCATCGTGTATTTGCTGTTGACGGCAGGTTCCGGCGAGGTGCTGGGCGTGTGGGCAGCGGGAGAAATCCGGCTGGGGCTGTTGGTCAGCGTGGTGGCGGCGCTGCTGTCGTTTCCCTATTTCGGGCGGGAGGTGCAGTTCCGGTCGCTGAATCCGTGGCATTGGCTGCGGCTGGCGGGGTACGCGTGCGGGGCGTTTTTTGCGGAAATGGCGAAAGCGAATGTTGACGTGGCAAAGCGGGTGATCACGGGCCGGATCCGGCCGGGCATCGTGGAGGTGGAGACGGGCATGAAGACGGATCGGGGGCTGGTGATGCTGGCCAACTCGATCACGCTGACGCCGGGGACGCTGACGGTGGACGTGGACACGGAGAAAAGGCGTTTGTTCGTGCACATGCTGCAGGTGCCGGAGGGGATGGAGAAACGCGGGACCATCGCGGCGAAGGAATTGTTCGGGCTGTACGACTGCCCGGCGCTGATCCGGAGGATCGAGGAATGAGCGGCTGGATGATGTTTTCGGCGGCCTGGATGGGGCTGTTGATGGTGCTGGTACTGTGGCGGATGTTCAAGGGGCCGACGCAGCCGGACCGGGTGGTGGCGCTGGATGCGATCAACACGCTGGTGGTGGCGTCGATGATCCTGCTGAGCGCGATCACCCACCAGACGATTTTCGTGGACGTGGCGATCGTGTATGCGCTGCTGTCCTACGTGGGGACGCTGTATATCGCGAAGGCGATTGAAAAGGGGTACCGGTGATGGGCCTGCTGCTGGACATCCTGATGGCGGCGTCGCTGCTGACGGGCCTGTTTTTCAACACGATGGGCGTGCTGGGCATTTTGCGTTTTCCGGATGTCTATACGCGGCTGCACGCGGACACGAAGGCGACGACCTTCGGGAGCATATTCACGTCGCTGGCGGTGGTGATCTGGGCGCTGCGGGCGCTGGCGGCGACCGGCGACGGGCAGTTCATCAACCTGGCGGTGCACACGGTGTTCGCGGTGGTGGTGCTGGCGCTGACGAATGCGACCGGGGCGCATGCGATCGGGCGGGCGGCCTACCACATGGGCTGCAAGCCGGCGCAGGCGGTGGTGGACCGGCTGGCGGAGCCCGCGCCGGAAACGCCGGCGGAGCCGGCCGGGGAGGAGGGCGCATGAGCGGATGGTGGATGCTGCTACACGGGGCGCTGCTGACGGGCATGATCCTGATGGCGGTGCTGGTGCTGCGGGTGCGCGACCTGATGGTGGCGGCGATTGCGCTGGCGGCCTTCAGCCTGATGATGGCGCTGGAGTACTACCTGCTGCAGGCGCCGGACGTGGCGATTGCGGAGGCCGGCATCGGTGCGGGGCTCACGACGGCGATTTTCATGGTGGCCATTCGGGCGACGCGGCGACGCGAGGAGAAGAGCGAATGAAGACCCTGCTGAAGTCCCTTTCGCTGCTGGTGCTGGGCGCCGCGCTGCTGGCGGTGGCGGCGGACCTGCCCTATGGGGAGCCGGTGAAACCGGCGATGGACGAGTATTTCCTGCGGCATGCGCAGCGCGACACGGGGGCGAACAACGTGGTGACGGCGATTGTGTTCGACTACCGCGGTTTCGACACGCTGGGAGAGGCGACGGTGCTGTTCACGGCCGTGCTGGGCGTGGGGCTGGTGCTGCGGAAGACCAAGGCGGGGGAGGAGATGGACGATGAGTAGGATTGTCGGATTCATCGCCTGCGTATTCTATCCGTTCTGCCTGGTCTTCGGGTTGTACGTGGTGATGCACGGGCATCTGACGCCGGGCGGCGGTTTCCAGGGCGGAGCGGTCATGGCGACGGGAGCGGCGCTGATGATCGTTTCGGGCATGTTCACGGAAGAGGACAGGGTCCGGAAATACACGCGCTACAAATGGATCGAGGCGGCCGGGCTGCTGTTGTTTGTATCGCTGGCCTTCGGCGGGATCTTCCAAGGCGGGACGTTCTTCCACAACTGGCTGGCCGGGGCGGGCGGCTGGTTCGGCGACGCGGTGGCGCCGGGGCCGAATTCCGGCAATCTCAACACGGCGGGGACGGTGCCGCTGATGAACCTGGCGGTGGGGGTGGAGGTGCTGGGAGGCATTTCGATCATCCTGATCCAGATGATCCGCGCGATGAAGGAGAACACCCATGTGGACTGACCTGTTCTCGAAACCGCCGTTGTTCGCCTCGGGCGTGATCCTGCTGATCGGGCTGTCGGTGGTGCTGCGGCGCCGGAACCTGATCAAGATGCTGATGGGCCTGACGCTGGTGGAGTCGTCGGTGAACCTGTTCCTGGTGGCGACAGGCTACCGGACGGGCGGCATTGCGCCGATCTACACGAGCGCGGAAGCGGAGATGCGGATGGTGCTGCCGACAGTGCAGGCGCTGACGCTGACGGCCATCGTGATCGGCCTGGCGACGACGGCCATGATGCTGTCGTTCGTGATCATTTTGTACCGGCACACGGGAACGCTGGACGTGAACAAGGTGAGGAAACTGCGGGAATGAGCGCATTGTGGGTCCACTCTCCGGCGTTGATCGTGGCCGTCCCCCTGCTGGGGGCCTTCCTGCTGATGGCGGTTTCCCTGCTGGGGCTGCGGGGGCGGGACGGCGTGTTTTTCGGTACCGTTGCGCTGGGCGCCATGTTCGCGCTGGCGCTGGCGGTGCAGGTGCTGGGGCACGGTCCCGTGACGTATCTGTTCGGGGCGGAGACCCGGATGGCGGAGCTGGTGCCGCCGGACAGCGGCGGGAGCCCGGTGCGGATTCTTTTCCTGGTGGATGCGGCGGGGGCGATGATGCTGGTGGCGGCGGCGCTGTCGTCGCTGGCGGCGGCGCTGTACGCCCTGCGCAGCGAAGAGGGGGCGACCGGGCAGGACTATTTCCTGCCGCTGTTCCTGCTGTTGATCGCGGGGGTGTACGGCATGGTGGCGACAGGCGACGCCTTCAATTATTTCGTGTTCCTGGAGATTGCGTCGCTGGCCGGCGCGGCGCTGACGGCCTACCGGATCGACAAGGGCGTGGCGACGGAGGCGGGGTTGAAATACGCGGCGATCAGCACGCTGGGAGGGTTGTCGTTCCTTCTGGGCGTGGGCATCCTGCTGGCGCAGCACAACCGGCTGAACATGGCGGCGCTGGGATCGGCGATTTCGGCGGGCGGGTTCACCCGGGCGGACGGGGTGGCGCTGGCGTTGATGGCGGTGCCGCTGGCGATGAAATGCGGAGCCGTGCCGATGCACCACTGGACGCCGGACACGTATTCGCGGGCGCCCTCGCCGGTGTCGGCGTTCCTGCTGGTGTCGAGCCAGGCGTGCCTGTACGGATTGTTCCGGGTGTGCTTCACGATTTTCGGACCGTCGATGAACTGGGCCACGGTGGGCTGGGGCATCGTGATCCTGGCGGTGCTGTCGATGTTCATCGGCGTGACGATGGCGATTCCACAGCATGACGTGAAGCGACTGATTTCCCACCATGCGGTTTCCCAAACCGGCTACATGCTGCTGGGGGCGGGCGTGTGCCTGGCGGTGCTGGGAGACCCGGCCCGGGTGGCCTCGTACGGGCGCGTGGCGCTGGCGGGCAGCCTGTTCCACATGCTCAACTACGCCCTCTACAACGGCTTGCTGTTCCTGGGGGCGGGAGCGGTGATCTACCGGACCGGGAAGCGTGACTTGAACGACATGGGCGGGCTGGGCCATGCCATGCCATGGACGATGGCCTGTTTCGGGGTGGGGGCGCTGGCGATCGCGGGCATTCCGCCCATGAGCGGATTTGCCTCGAAGCTGACGCTGTATGAATCGGTGTTCCGGTTCAGCCCGTTCCTGAGCGTGGTGGCCATGGTGGTGAGCCTGCTGACGCTGGCGAGTTTTGTGAAAGTGTTCCAGGCGATGTTCCTGGGGCCGCGGCGGGCGGTGTATGCGCAGGTGAAGGAAGTGTCCTGGAAGATGCTGGTCCCGATGGCGGGCCTGGCCGTCGCGACGATCGCGATCGGGCTGTTTCCCGACGTGGCGATGGAACGGTTGATGCTGCCGGCCGCCGATGCATTGCTGGACCGGGCAGGCTATCTGGCGACGGGAGGTCTGCCGTGAATGCAGGGTGGATGTTGGCGGTGCTGCACACGAGCCACGGGGCGTGGGATCCGCGTCCGTGGGTGCTGGTGTTTGCGGCGGCAGTGGGCGTGGGGCTTTGGATCCGGTCCATGGGGCGCGGCGACACGCGCACGGGGGGCGACTCGCAGAAGCCGTTCCTGTCGGGCAACGACTTGGCGGACCCGGAGGATGCGCGGGTGGCGGCTTCGCACATGTACTGGGGGTATCTGGAGGCGATGCGGGGCTACTACCGGCGCCTGATGGAGTTTCATTCCGGCATCTTGACCGATTACGTGATGTGGTTCCTGGTGGTGCTGGCGGTCTTTCTGGCGGCGGGGTGGGCATGATGAAGGGCAAGCTGTCCAAAACGCTGGGGCGTTCGCTGTGGGTCTATTTGTGCAATTCGGGATCCTGCAACGGATGCGACATTGAAAACGTGGCGCTGGTGACGCCGCGCTATGACGTGGAACGGTTCGGAATCAAGGTGGTGGGCTCGCCGCGGCATGCGGATGTGCTGCTGGTGTCGGGACCGGTGACCCGGAAGATGGCGCCGCGCCTGCGGATGGTGTACGACCAGATGCCCGAGCCGCGCATGGTCGTCTGCGTGGGCACCTGCGGAATCAGCGGGGGGGCATTCTACGACTCCTACGCGCTGGCAGGACCGGTGGGCGAAGTGGTGCCGGTGGATGTCTACGTGCCGGGCTGCCCGCCGCGTCCGGAAGCCATCATCCACGGCATTGCGAAGGCGCTGGAGAAGCTGGAGAAGACCGAGGCATGAACGCGACAGGAAAGAAATGGACGGACGAGCCGCGGCTGGCCGTTCCGGAACAGAAACTCTCGCCGGCGGAAGTGCTGGAGGCGCTGACGGCGGCGGCGGGCGCGGCATTCCTGGACGGGCGCACGGCCGAATGGGCGGAGGGGACGGGCGTGCCGTTCCGCCAGGTGTGGATCCGGATGCAGCGGGAAGGGCTTCGGCGCGTGGTGGAGCGGCTGATTTCCATCCATTATCCGCATTTCGTGGTGATCGCCGCGACGGATCTGGGCGACACAATCGAGCTGCCCTATGTGTTCCGCATCTATGCGGGCGTGCTGCGGCAGGAGATCCTGGTGACGGTGACGGCGGTGCTGCCGAAATCCGATCCCGTGGTGGACACGCTGAGCGATTGGATTCCGGGAACGCTGCTGAGCGAACGCGAGAAACAGGAGATGATGGGGATACGGGTCGCCAACATCCCCGACGGCCGCCGGATGTTCCTGCCGGATGATTTTCCCGAGGGCGTATTCCCTTGGCGCAAGGATGAGACCGGTCCCGGTCCTGGCCTGGTCCGGGATCTTTGGGCGACGGGCCGCGGGGACTTCGATGCCAAGGCGGCCGAGCGGGCCGCGGCGGAAGCGGACCTCACGCCTGCGCCGCCGTCCGCGGTCGCCACGGAAGGGGGGACGCCATGAGCAAGGTGGTCACGTTCAAGACGACGGTGGGCCCGACGCATCCGGCATTCAAGGAGCCGGTCCAATTGCTGTTCGATCTGCGCGGGGAGCGGATCGTGAAGGCGGATTTTGCGCCGGGCCAGTCGCACCGGGGCATTGAATGGATGGGCATGCGGCGGAATCCGATCCAGGTCCTGTATTTGGCGGAGCGCATCTGCGGCATCTGCGGGGTCACCCATGCCATTTCGTTTTCCCGGGCCGTGGAGCAGATTGCCCAGATCCGGGTGCCGGCGCGGGCGCATTACATCCGCTCGATCGCCAGCGAACTGGAGCGGATTCATTCCCACCTGCTTTGGGCGGGGGTGGCGGCGCACGAGCTGGGCTTTGATTCGCTGTTCTACCTGACGTGGAAGGCGCGCGAACGGGTGCTGGACCTGATGGAGGATTTCACCGGCAACCGCGTGCACTACTCGCTGGTGCAGATCGGGGGGGTTCGGCGGGACATCGACGCGGCGATGGCCGCCAAGATCGGCGAGACCCTCACCTATTACGAAGGGGTCTTTGACCAGCTCCGGAAAAGCCTGCTGGAGGATTCCAGCGTGCGGATGCGCTGCCGGGACGTGGGCGTGCTGACCGCGAAACAGGCGCTGGAACTCTGCGCGGTGGGGCCGACGGCGCGGGCTTCGGGAGTGCCCGGGGACATCCGCCAGG
>CAYODC010000027.1:0-14207 GCA_964402575.1 uncultured Verrucomicrobiota bacterium | reverse complement strand
CTGCTGGCGCTGAACGCGGCGGTGGAGGCGGCGCGGGCCGGGGAGGCCGGGAAGGGCTTTGCGGTGGTGGCCGAGGAGGTGCGCAATCTGGCGCGGCGGGCGGCGGAAGCGGCGAAGAACACGTCGGAGCTGATCGAGACGTCGCAGAAGAACGCGGATTCGAGCGTGGCGCTGGTGGAGAACCTGACGAAGACGTTCACGGGGATCCAGGAGAGCTCGGACAAGGTGGCGACGCTGGTGAGCGAGATTGCGGCGGCGTCGAAGGAGCAGGCGCAGGGGATCGAGCAGGTGAACACGGGGGTGGCGGAGATGGACAAGGTGGTGCAGCAGAACGCGGCGAACGCGGAGGAAAGCGCGAGCGCCTCGGAAGAGCTGTCCAGCCAGGCGCAGGAGCTGAACGCGATGGTGGAGGACCTGCTGGCTATGGTGGGCGGTTCGGGCGTGAGGAAGGCGGGGCCGAGTGTGGCGTCGCGCACGGCGGTGCGGCGTCCGGCGGCGGCGAGAGCGCCGGCGGCGAAGGCTCCGGCGGTGCGCAAGGCGGCGGCGCCGAAGCAACTGGCGGCGAAGGCGCCGGCCAAGGCCGCCAAGCCCGAGGAAGTGATTCCTCTGGATGACGAGGAATTGAGCAAGTTCTAGCTGGCGCAAGCGGACTTTAAGACCGCGACCTGCCTGTCCCGTCAGCGGGGCGGGCAGGTTTTTTTATGGCCAGGGCCGCGCGGGGCGAACGCAGACAGGGCTGGGAGCGAAAAAAAAGGGGGGCGGGCAGAAGAACTGCGGGGCGAAGATGGCGCGGGCGAAACCCTACAGTGTTTTATAAAACAATAGACATTGGCGTGGGGAGGGTTTTCGATGGCATGGAGAAAGATGGGGTGCATCCCCGTTTCATTGACTTCGAATCTTCAATATTCAATGTTCAATATCCAATATCCAATTGGGGCAGAAAGGGAAAAGACGGTGAGCCCAGAGGTGGCGCCCCACTCGGAACCCCCCGTCGCGCTTCTTCTGCTGACAGGCGCTCCAGGTCAGTGAAACGGGGATGCGCCCAGAAAGATGCGAGGAAATTTCCAATCCATGGATGCGTATGCTCCACATCGGGAAGAACGGCCGAAACGGAGCCCGGTCCTCCCGAAAACCGCGTTCATCGCCTGGTTCCGGCACGGGAGGGACGAGTTCCGTTTCATTCGGGTTCGTGGGGCAAGAACCTCTGTGGGATGAAGGTTCTCCAGTGTGGGAAGCGGGGGGGAGCTACTTGGGCAAGGTGGCGGAAAGGAACTCGTAGGCTTCGTTGATGAGCGACATGGTTTTGTCGTCGCCGCCGGCGTCGGGATGGAACTTGCGGGCCAGGATGCGGCGGCGGCGGGCGAGGGCGTCGGAGTTGATTTCGGCGTCGAGATTGAAGAGGCTGCGGAAGGCGGCGGTTTTGTCGAGGCGGCTTTTGCGTTCGACCTGGTCGAAGTAGCCGGGGGGCAGGCCGTCGAGCTGGCGGGCGAAGCGGCGGTTTTCGATTTCCTCGCGCAATTCGGCGTTGGTGGTGTAGCGGGCGATGAAGAACAGGACGTTGCGCTTGTCGAATTCGGAGAAATGGCCGAGGGCGTTGTAGCGGCCGTTGATGCTTTCGTCGCGGAACCAGAGCACGCAGCAGCCGTTGAGCCAGGGGTGGAGGGTAACCTTGAACTGGTAGCTGTCGATGGAGATCTCGGAGAGGATTTCGGACTGGTTGAGGTCGAGGAAATAGCGGTTGAGGCGCGCGGAAGGGGCGGAGGGATTTGATGAGATCATGGGAGTCGTATAGAGATTTTCGCGGGGCTCGTCAATCCTGCCCCCAGGGCCAACGCATCCAAATCCTTCGATGGTGAATTGACAAAGAAAGAGAGCCCCCTCCCTGCGGCGGAGGGGGCTCGCTTACTTTGTCAATTCACCCCGTTGAGTCGGTTGCGACATTGGCGTAACAAGGCCGTTGTCTTGGGTTCGTTTTGGGGAATACTGATGCGTTGGCCCTGATCCTGCCCCGCGGCCTGTCCGGCGACGGGGCGGGGCGGATGAAGAATCGGTGAAAAAAACCCTTGCAAGCGGGAGGGAGGCGGGTAAAGTTAAGATTGCGTTATGAATGAATCCCCGGTGGAGTTAAGTCCGAAAATGTTCCAGCGGTTTTGCGAGCTGGTCTACGAGAAGGCGGGCATTTCGCTGGGTCCCCAGAAGGAGGCGCTGGTGGCGGCGCGCATTGGGAAACGGATGCGGCAATTGGGGCTGGCGCGCTACGAAGACTACTACGAGGTGGTGAAGGCGGATGCTTCGGGGGACGAGCTGGTGGAGATGCTCAACGCGATTTCCACGAACGTGACGTTTTTCTTCCGGGAGGACCACCATTTCGAGCTGCTGAAGAAAGTGCTGCAGAAGTGGAACGAGGCGGGGCAGAAATCGTTCCGGATCTGGTGCGCGGCGGCGTCGACGGGGGAGGAGCCCTACAGCATTGCGATGACGGCGAAGGCGGCGCTGCCGGGGGGCTGCGAGGTGAAGATCCTGGCCACGGACATTTCGACGCGGGCGCTGAACGTGGCGAAGGCGGGGCGGTACGAGCCGCGGCATTTGGAGAAGGTGCCGGAGACCTACGCGCGCCGTTTTTTCCGGAAGGAGACGGACGGGGAGGGCGAGGTTCGGTATGCGGTGGATGACGAGCTGCGCCGGATGGTGACCTTTGCGCGGCTGAACCTGGCGCATCCGCCGTACCCGATGAAGGGTCCGTTCGACCTTGTCTTATGCCGCAACGTGATGATTTACTTCGACAATCCGGTGCGCAAGGCGCTGCTGGACGAAGCCTGGCGGCTGCTGAAGCCGGGCGGCTATTTGCTGGTGGGGCATGCGGAGAGTCTGTCGGGGATGTTGAGCCACTTCCGGAGCCAGGAACCCTCGGTGTACGTCAAATGAGCCAGATTGTCGTGGACATTGCCGATGCCCGCGTTTCGAAGCACGCGGAGGACGTCTTGGTGACGCACTCCCTGGGCTCGTGCGTGGGGGTGATGATCCATGATCCGCTGGTGCAGGTGGGGGGGATGATTCATTGCATGCTGCCGTTGTCGAGCGTGGATCCGCGCAAGGCGCAGGAGAAGCCGTTCATGTTCGTGGACACGGGCATGGTGCGGTTCCTGGGGCAGTTGTTCGATCTGGGGGTTTCGCGTTCCCGGGCGGTGGTGAAGGTGGCGGGGTGTTCGCGGATCCTGGACAACAGCAACCTGTTCCGGATCGGGGAGCGGAACTACACGGTGCTGCGCAAGTTGTTGTGGAAAAACGGGCTGATGATCAAGGCGGAGAGCGTGGGCGGCAGCGTATCGCGGACGGTGCGGCTGGAGATAGCCACGGGCCGGTGCCTTTTGCGTTCCGGCGGCGTAGAAAGCGAGTTGTGACATGACCCGTTCCGGAGCATTTTCGGATTCCGCCCGCGAGGCCCGGCGTGAGCAGATTTTCCGGGCGATCGAAGCCCATCCGCCGATGCCGGCCTTTTACCGGGACCTGCTGCCGCATGTGCAGGATCCGGACGTGGGCTATGATGAGTTGTCGCGGCTGATCCGGCACGATCCGGGCGTGACGATGAACATTTTGCGGATGGCGAACACGGCCTATTTTTCGGGGATGGAGCGGATTGATTCGCTGCAGCAGGCGCTGGTGCGGCTGGGGGCGCGGCGGCTGATGCAGATTGTGATCGCGCACGGGGTGTCGCACGAGCTGGCGGCGCGGCTGGACGGATATGAACTGGAACCGCGGGGCCTGCTGCTGCATTCGGTGGGGGTGGCGGTGACGGCGGAGCATTTGGCGCGGCGGCTGGGGCTGAAGACGAACGAGATGCTGTTCACCGCGGGGTTGTTGCACGACATGGGCAAGGTGGTCCTGAATCCGTTCCTCCTGGAGAACCGGGCGGCCTTCCAGGCCGGATTGGAGGACAAGGAGCGGACGTTTGACGATCTGGAGCAGGAGATCCTGGGCCTGTCGCATCCGGAGGCGGGGGCGCGGCTGATGGCGCAGTGGAATTTTCCGGAGGACGTGGTGCAGATCGTGGCCTGCCACCACCATCCGGAACAGGCGAGCCGATTCCAGAATGAATCTCTGATGGTACATTGGGCCGATACTTTGCTATACAGTGAAGGCGTGGGTGCCGGCATCGACGGTTTCCGCTATGCGGTGGTCGACGATGCGGCGGTGCGGCTGGGGCTGAGGCCCCGCGACGTGGAGCAGGTGGCCAGCGGTGCGCTGGACCAGCTTCGCGAGCTGGAGGCGATGATGATGGCGTAGGTCGGGACGGGATCCGGCGCGGATCCGCCCAAATGGCAGGACAGGCGAACGATGGCATACAACATTCTAATTGTGGATGATTCGAAGATCGTGCGGACGGTGATCCAGCGGGCGGTGGAGCTGTCCGGGACGGAGATCGGCGAAGTGCATCAGGCGGCGAACGGGCAGGAGGGTCTGGACAAGCTGGGGTCGACGTGGATCGACATTGTGTTCGCGGACATCAACATGCCGGTGATGGACGGCGTGCAGATGGTGGAGGAGATGGACCGCCGGGGCTTGGTCCGGGACATTCCGGTGGTGATCGTGAGCACCGACCGCAGCGAGGTCCGGATGCAGCAGCTGAAGCAGCACGGCGTCAAGGAGTACTTGAACAAGCCGTTCACGCCGGAGTCGATCCGGGACATTCTGGCCACCTGCTTGAAGGAACGGAATCCGGGCGGGACACCGGGGGCCTAGTGCGGCAGCCAACGAGGCATCAAAAGGGACGCAAGGAACATGCAGACGTCGGAAGAATCCACGCAAGCGATCATCGAGAAACTGGACCAGATCCGCGATTTGCCGACGCTGCCGGTGGTGATGCAGAAGCTGTCGGCCGCGGTGAGGGATCCGAATGCCGACGCCCGGTCGATTGCACGGCTGATCGAGGACGACCCGGCCATCATGGCGCGCATACTCAAGGTGGTGAATTCGGCGCTCTACGGGGGGGACGTGAAGGTGCAGTCCATCCAGCACGCGGTGACGCGGCTGGGCATGCGGGCGGTCAACAACATCGCGTTGTCGACCTCGGTCTTTTCGGTGTTTGAGGACGATGGGGGAGGCGATTTCAACCGGGAAGCCTTCTGGCGGCATTCCGTCAGCGTGGGCATTGCGGCGTGTGTGTTGTACGAGCGTGCGGAGCCGCATTTGACGCGCGGCTGCAGCAAGGAATCGCTGCGGCTGGCGGGGTTGTTGCATGACATCGGCAAGCTGGTGCTCTACCGGTATTGGCGGGAAGGCTTCGCCGAGGCGCTGCGGGCGGCGCGCGAGCAGCGCCGGCCCCTGTTCGAGACGGAGCGGGAAGCGGTGGGGGCGGACCATGCCCGGATCGGGGCCTGGCTGGGGGGCAAGTGGAACCTGGCTCCGGAGTTGGTGGAGGCGGTCCGCTGGCATCACGATCCGCTTTCAGCGCCCAAGGAGCACTGGGAACTGACGGCGCTGTGCCACGTGGCCAACTATGTCTGCAACAACCAGCACATTGGCGACGGCGGGGATTTGGCGGATCCGGGCTGGACCCAGGCCGTTTGGAAGGGGCTGGGGTTGTCGGTCGCCGACATCTCGCAGGTCGTCGACGAAATCAACGAGGAGTCCAAGAAGTCGGAAATTCTGCTGGCCCTGGACTGAACGAGATGGAGGGGATGGAGCGATGAATCCAAGCGATCAATTGCTGGCCGACGTGGTGGCGGAGACCCTGGAGCAGTTCACCTTTTTGTTCGTGGAGCCCGAAGGGGGGGAAGACAAACCGGGTGCGGCGCCGCGCGGCATCGAGGCGTCCATCGGTTTCCAGGGCGGCGGGCGCCAGGGGACGCTGCGGGTTGCCGCGCCGTTGGGCCTGTGCCGGGAAATGGCGGCCAACATTCTGGGACTGGAGGATGCGGAGATCACGGAAGACGTTGCCATGGATGCCATCAAGGAACTGGCCAACGTCCTGATGGGATCGGTGACGGCCCGGCGGCTCGGGGTGGGGGTTTCCTGCACGTTGAGCCCGCCGACGGCCCGCTTGCTGGGTCCGGAGCAGATGGACCGCCTGGCGAACTGCGAAGGCGCGTTGCGATTTCGGGTGGATGAACACCGTTTTGTTGCCGTGCTGGACGAAGGGGCGGCGGGATGATGCCAGAGGCGGCAGACCCCAAGGAGATCCGGCCGGCCGGCAGATCCGCCGGCGAGGGGGCGGGGATTTTGCCGGCGGATTTCTGTCATTTGCAGAAGCTGGAGAGCCTCGGGCTGATGGTGGGCGAGGTGGCTCACGACCTGAACAACCTCCTGGCCATCATCCTGGGGCATACGGAGCTGGCGATCGACGAGGCGGTCCGCGATGGCGATTCTCCATCGCGGCTGGGCGACATTCGCGACGCGGTGGTGCATGCCGCGGCGCTGTGCCGGGGTCTGCTGGCGTATGCGGGCCGGGCGGCGCCGGTCCGCACGGCGGTGAACCTGGCCGAGCTCATGGCGCACCTGCAGCAATTGCTGCGGGTGACGGTGCCGCGCCAGAGCCGCCTGGAGTGCCAGGTGGCGCACTCCCTGCCGCGGCTGATCGGGGATCCCAGCCATGTGCACCAGATCTTGATGAACCTGATCCTCAACGCCGTGGAGGCGCTCGGGGGCAAGCCGGGCACGATTCGCGTGTCCATCGACCAAACGGTGTCCACGGATGCGTCGAGCCAGGGGAAGCCCCTGATTTGCGTCCGGGTGTCGGACACCGGCTGCGGCATGACGCCCGACGTGCTGAACCGCCTTTTCCATCCGTTTTATTCCACCAAGGCGGAAGGCCGGGGCCTGGGCCTGACGGCGGTCCGCAATCTGGTCGAGGGCATGGAGGGCACGATTGAAGCCCACAGCGTTCCCGGGCAGGGGACGACCTTCACGCTACGGTTCCCGGCGCTCCTGGCCGGGGATGAAGCGATGGATCCGGATTCGGGCGATGTGGGGGAAGAGGGCGAGGAAGACTGGGCGGGTTCCGGCACGGTTTTGCTGGTGGACGACGAGCCCGAGCTGCGCATGCTCGGGGCCGCGATGCTGGCGCAGGCGGGGCTGCGCGTCCTGACGGCGACGGATGGGCAGGAGGCGGTCGAGTGCTACCAGCAGCATGACGGGGAGATCGACTTGGTGTTTCTCGACGCGGTGATGCCGCGCATGGATGGCTGCGAGGCGCTGGCCCGCATCCGGCAGATCGATCCCGGCGCCAAGGTGGTGATGATCAGCGGCCATACCGAATGCGATTTGGTCCATCGCTGGAACGGTGCCCGTCCCGACGACATTCTGCTCAAGCCGGTTTCCGCCCGCAAGCTGCGGCGGGCTGCCCGCCGGCATTTGGCGGAAGCGCGCCCGCCGGTGGTCGGCGAGCGGGAGATGATCCATGCCGAGGAGACTTGCCCATGACGCTGGGGCCGAAAATTCGCGTGCTGGTGGTGGACGATTCCGCCATTGTCCGGCAGGTGCTGACGCGGGAGTTGCAGGCCTATCCCGACATCGAGATCGTGGGGACGGCGCCGGATCCGTACGTGGGGCGCGACAAGATTGTCGAGTTGAAGCCGGATGTTCTGCTGCTGGATGTGGAAATGCCCCGGATGGACGGGGTGACTTTCCTGCGCAAGCTCATGCGCTATCATCCGATGCCGGTCATCATTGTGTCCTCGCTGACGGCGAAGGGCAGCGCGCTGGCGCTGGACGCGATGGATGCCGGGGCGCTGGAGGTGATGTGCAAGCCGGGATCCGCCTTTAGCGTCGCGGAGATGACCGAGCAACTGGCGCAGAAGATCCGGGCGGTCCGCTGGGCCCAGGTGCGCAAGTCGGAGGTGCCCGCGGCGGCGCCTCGACCGGCGACGATGTCGATTGCGCAAACGACGCACAAGATCATTGCGATCGGGGCATCGACGGGCGGAACCGAGGCCATCCGCGAAGTGCTGATGCGGTTTCCAGCGAACGCGCCGGGGACGGTGATTGTGCAGCACATGCCGGCGTATTTCACGACCTCGTTTTCCGAACGCCTGAACCAGCTTTGCGAGATCGAGGTGCGCGAGGCGCAGGATGGGGATTCCGTCCGGCCGGGTCTGGCGCTGATCGCGCCGGGCAATTTCCACATGATGCTCCGGCGCAGCGGCGCCCGTTATTACGTGGAGGTGCGCGACGGTCCCACGGTTTGCCTGCAGCGGCCCAGCGTGGAAGTCCTGTTCAAGTCCGTGGCCCGCTTTGCCGGTGCCAATGCGGTGGGAGCTATTCTCACGGGGATGGGCAGCGATGGCGCCAAGGGGTTGCTGGAAATGCGGCAGGCGGGGGCCTGGACCATTGCGCAGGACGAGAAGAGCTCCGTGGTCTATGGCATGCCCGCCAAGGCCGTGGAATTCGGTGCGGCCGCGATTCAGTTGCCCTTGAACAAGATTGGTGACGCGCTGTTGGCCGCCGCCGTGGAAAACGAATAGATCCGGGGCTGGCGGGTGGGAGGCCACGGGGTGGGGGGCTCTTGACGGGCCTGATTTGCCGAACGGTCGAGGCGGGAGGGGGAAGAAAGGGCCATCCTGCCGAAAAGGCGCGGCGGAGGCTGTTCGTGATCGATATGTGCAATATAATGCAGCACATATAGATATGAAAATCCGTGGATATCCATGCCTGGGGGCGGGCAAGGCGGAAAAGGCCGTGGCATGTCTTGTGCTACGTGGTACTGCCACGAGGTGCATGCATGAACAATGTCGGACACAATGGGGTTTCCACCAAATGCTGTTATTGCGGGCGGATCAAGTCCGACGGTCACTGGACCCAACGGGTGGAGCCGGCGGAAACCTTGTTCTCGCATGGCTGCTGCCCATTGTGCGAAGAGCAGATGATGGCGGAGCTGGGGTTCATGGAGGATTTTCCGCCGATGCCGCTCCCGTCGGAGGCGTCGGGACTGCGTACGGGCCATGTCCGCCGCGCGCATCGCACGGGCGTGGCCGATGCCATCGTGTAGCGGTCAGATGATGGGCCGCAGATGCAGCCGCTTGGCAAGGGCGGTGACGAGCGTCTGCTTGCGGATCGGTTTTTGAAGCAGACAGTTGGCGGGGTCGCTGGCGACGATATTGCGGAGTCCGACGGAGGGGGAATGCCCCGTGCAAAAGATGACGCGGGGCCGTTGCCATTGGTTGGCGATGCAGTGATCCTCGATCCGGTAGAACGCCTCCTCGCCGTCCAGGACGGGCATGATGATATCCATAAGAATGACCAGGGGATGGCGGGTGATGAAGAGGTCCACGGCTTGCTCGCCGTGGGCGGCCTGAAGGCATTCCGCCGAGGGGAAGGCCTGAAGGATGATTTTTTCGTAGAATTGGCGGGTTTGTTCCTCGTCGTCGACGATCAGGATCAGGCGCGGGGTGCAGGGACGGTTCCCGATGGCCGGCGCCTTGGCCAGCGGACCCTCGCTTTCCGCGAGTTCCCAAACGCCGGTGATGGGGTTCTTGACGACTTTCATGAGGGGGGAGGGGGGCGTTGCCTCAGGCCAGCGGCCGCATGTTGAGCCGCTTGGCGAGCGCGGTGATCAGGATTCGTTTGCGGATCGGTTTTTGCAACAAGCAGTCCGCGGGATCGCTGGCCACGATGTTGCGCAGGCCCACGGAGGGGGAATGGCCGGTACAGAAGACGACCCGGGGTTTTTGCCAGTTGTTGGTCTGGCAGTATTCCTCGATTTGATAAAAGGCCTCTTCGCCATCCAGAACCGGCATGACGATATCCATCAGGATCACGAGGGGGTGGTAGGTGATGAACAATTGGACCGCGATGGCACCGTCGGGCGCCAAATCGCATGCCACGGAGGGGAAGGCGGAATTGATGATGGTTTGGTGGAGCTTGCGGTTTTGTTCTTCGTCATCGACGATCAGCACGCGTCGTGGGTCGCAGGGCCGGGCTCCCTGGGGTTTGGACGGCATGGAACCCTCGCTTTCCGCGAGTTCCCACGTGCCCAACAAGGGGTTTCTCACCACTTTCATCGATTGCATCTCCGGAGTGCCGGCCGCCAGCACCGCATGCTGTATTCCAGAGTAACCTAAAGGGATCGTCATTCCGGGTCAAGCGCCCATTGTGGACGCCACCTGGGGAGAAGGCGTGCGGGACTTGCTTTGGCCGCACGGGTCCCCTATGATTCCCGTTTGCAGGCAGAGGAGGCTGGATGATGAAGCGGACGCACCAAACCATGGCGGTTTTTTTCGGCATTTCAGCTGTTCTGCTGGCATCCCTGGCGGTGGGCCAGGCCCCCAGCGCCTTCCTGCGGATCGAGGCTGCCACGTTGTTGATGACGCCCCAGATCGCCATGGACCGGGCCGTCCTGTTTTCCGATGTGCTGGAGACGGGGCCCGAAGGCACGCCGCGGCGCTTCGACGGCCAGTCCTATTTGCCCATGCGGCTGAAAGAGCTGGGCACGGTCTGGGTGCCGGAAGAGCGCGCGCCGGAGTTCAAAGACCTGGCGGCAGGACAGGTGTATGAGTTTGAAGGAACGGTGGGGCAGTACTCGCGCCGCTACCATGTCCTGGTCCAAGGCCGCTGGACGGAGCCGGCGGCAATGGAGGCCGCGGCGGAGGCGGGGTTGGAGGAAACCGCCGACGAACCCGGAGCGGAAGCGGACCGGGATCTTTTGCTTCAGGTTTTGCTGGAGGATGCCCGCCAGAGTCTGGAAGAATTGGCGCAGGCGAACAACGTCACGGTGGCCCAGCTGATCGAGTCCCAGCCCGACGGGGGGCAGCGCATCGTCGAAAACATCGTGGCGGATTCCATGCAAACGCAGACGCCTGGGGTGAATCGCACGGCGCAGGAACTCATGGTGGGGGCTGTCCTGACGTTGCTGCGGACCCAGCCTTCCTTGATGCAGGCGGAAGAGGAGAGTCCTTTGCCTGCGGAGGAGATGGCCGAACAGGCGCCGCCGGCGACCGAACCGCCCCCCCCTGATGCGGTGGAAGAATTGGCTTCGCTCGAAGTGGCGGTGCCGGAATCCGTGCCGGACAACGGGGAACCGCTGGCGGACACGAACACGGGAACCGGGCCGTCCGATTTCTGGGACGCGGAACCGGAGTATCCTTCCGATACAACGGGAGCGGACGTTGGCCTGGTGATGGCGGAATCCACCGCCGCAGCAGACGTGGTGCCTTCTGATGACGCGGCGGACGCAGGGGAGGCACCGGAGACTCGCATGTCCGATGGGGAAGGCGGTTCCATGTCGAGCTTTGTTGCCTTTGGCATGGAAGATTTCCTGGGGATCTCCCTGGATCCGGAACCGGACGGGGGAGCGGGGGAGGATCCCGCCGCCGAGCAAGCGGCGGCAGCAGAGACCGCGGAACCGGTGGCGGAGGCGGTGGAAGTGGCGGAAGCACCGCTGCCGGAAGTGATCCCGGACGGAATGGACGCGGCGGTCCTGCCGATAGAGGATCCGGCAGATGCACGGTTGCCGTCGGATGGGATTCCGGGCATGACGGAGCTGGCGCCGATGGAAACGGCAGAGCCGATGGCGGAGGCGGAAGGAGTGGCGGAACCCGCGCTGCCGGATGCGGTTCCGGACGGGATGGAAGCGGCCGCCCTGCCGTTGGAGAATCCAGAAGAAGCGCGGTTGCCGCCTGAAGAACTTATCGCCATGCAGGAGCCGGCACCGGCGGAATTGCAGGAACCCGTGGCCGAGGCGACGGAGCCGGAATCGGGGGAGGACTGGCTCGAAGCCCTGCTATCCGTCGAAGAAGAAATCCAACCCGCCGGGGAATGGATATCGGCCGAGGATTCACCGGAGGCTCCTGCCCCGGGATCCGGCGAGGTTGAGTCTGGTGAAAGCGCCGGCAGCCCGATGGCCTTGGATGAAGCGGCGCGGAAAAAAGCCCAAGAGGAAGAGGCGGCATTGCAGGCTGCCGAACAGGCGAAAGCCGCGCAGGCCGCTCAACGGGAAGAATTGGCCCGGCGGGAGGAGGAAGAGCGACGGGCGGTTGCCGAAGCCCAGCGCTTGGCGACCGAAGAGAAGAAAGCGGCAGAAGAGGCTCTGCAAGCCGAAGAAGAGCGACGGAAGAACGAAGAAGCCGTGGCGTTGGCCCAGGCGCAAGCCGCGGCGCTGGCCGCCGCCCCGTTGCCGGAGGCCGTTGAGCTGATGCCGGAGTCCCTCCCGGCGGATGACTTGGAGGCATCGGAATTGCCGGTGGATCTGCCTTTCGGGGTAGAGGTGGCCGCCAGCGAACCGCCGCCCTTGGAAGAGGTGGAGTCGATGCTCGAAGCTGGCGAATCCATGGCCGTTCCCGAGTTGACGGAGGAAGATGCCGCGGCGCAGGAAGATGCGCGGATGGTGGAAGAAGCGGGGCAGAAGGAAGAGAAACAACTGGACCAGAAGGAAGCCCGGCGCTTGGCGGCGGAGGAGAAAAAGGCGAAGAGAGAGGCCGAGGCATTGAGGAAGGCCGAGGAAAAGAAAGAAGCCGAAGCGGCCCGGGCGATGCGGAGAGAAGCGGAGAAGCAGGCGAAGCGCGAGGCGGCCGCGGCCAAGAAGGCGGCCGCGCTGGCGAAAAAGAACGCGTCTGCCCAGCCGCCGGAAGACGTCACTTCCTCTGCCGCGATGGCGGCGGAAAAACCCGCGGGGGGATTGGCGGCCATTGAAGAACAGGCGCGACAGCTACGCGAGGAGAGCGAACAGCGCTTGGCGGAACTGGAAGCGCGCAAGGCGGCCGCAGAGGCCGTGATCCAGGCCGAAGGCCAGCGAGCGGCAGGCGCGGCGCCGGCCCCGGAGGATGGCGCAATGGCGGATCTTCCCGAAAGTGCACCGGCCGGAGAAGACGCCAGTTCCGAGGATGCCGTTCGCATCGCCCAGGAGATGGCGGAGAATGCCCGGCGGATTGCCCGGGAGAATGCGGAGCGCGTGGCGCAGGAGGAGGCCGCCCGGATCGAGGCGGAAAACCGGCTTCGCAAGATGGAGCAAGAGCTGCGCGAGATGGAAGCCAAGGTGAAGCAGCGGGAAGCGGAACGGGCGGAAATCGAGCGTCAGCGCCTCCGGGCGGCGGCGGCGGCCGAGCAGGAAGCCCGGTTGGCTCTTGAGCGAAGCCAGAAAGCCGAAGCGGCCCGCCTTGCGCGTGAGAAGGCGGAGGAAGCCCGGCGTGCAGCCTCCGAAACGGCGATCCGTATTGCCGAGGAAGAAGCCGCCCGCCAAGCGGCGGAAGAGCGTCTACGGCAGTTGGAGCAGGAAGTGCGCGCCTTGGAGCGGGGTGAATTGGAATCGATTTCAGAACCGCCGCCTCCCGCCGATCCTTCCGAATTGCCGGAGTGGATGCAGCCGGTTTGGTTTTAACCGGCCGAGGAGCGCAGTTCGGCAGTGGCCGGCGGCGGCATCCGGCCGGGGGGGGGGCTATTCCTTCTTGGCGAGGCGGATGACGTCGGCGACATCCAAGATGAGGCCGGGGTGGCCATCGGCGAGGATGCTGGCGCCGACCACGCCGGCGGTACGTCCGAGACCCTCGCCCAGGCTTTTAATCACGATCTGCTGCTGGCCGAGGAGGTCGTCGACCATCAGGCCCCACTGCTTGCCGTATTCTTCCACGACGATCACGATGGAATTCACGGGATCCTGTTCGGCGTTTTCCACACCCAGCAGGCGCGAGAGGCGGAAGAGCGGCAGGATGTTGCCGCGGAAGGAGACGGTTTCGCCCTTGCCGGTGACGACATGCAACTGGGCGGCCTCGGGCCGGAAGGACTCGAGGATGGAAAGCGTGGGCATGATATAGGTTTCCTGAGCCACGCGAACCAGCATGCCGTCGATGATGGCGGTGGTCAGCGGCAAGACCAGCGTGAAGAGGGAGCCTTGGCCGGGCGTGGACTGGATGAGGACGTTGCCGCGCAACGATTCGATATTGCGCTTGACGACATCCATGCCCACGCCGCGTCCGGAGATTTCCGTGACTTGCTTGGCGGTGGAGAAACCGGGCTGGAAGATGAGGGAATAGATGTCCTGGTCGGACATTCCATCGGCGCTGGCGATGAGACCGCGTTCCAGGCCGCGCTGGAGGATGGCGCGGCGGTCCAGGCCGCGGCCGTCGTCTTCGATGTCGATGTGGATGCTGCCGCCGACATGGTGGGCGCGCAGTTCGATGGTGCCCCGGGCGGGTTTGCCCGCGGCGGTCCGTTCCGGGGCGGTTTCGAGGCCGTGATCCATCGAATTGCGGATCATGTGGACGAGGGGATCGCCGAGTTTT
>CAYODC010000026.1:0-14302 GCA_964402575.1 uncultured Verrucomicrobiota bacterium | reverse complement strand
ACACCCCCAGCCCTCTCCCAGCAACGCCCGGACCCGGCGCCCATGGTGCCGTTCCACGTGGCGGTCCGTAATGACGACCCCCTTCAACCCCTTCAACAGGGAGGGCAGACGATCCAGCACCCCCGATCCGATGCCGATCGCATAAGAGCGGTCGCCCAAGGCAATGTTGACCTCGCAAGCCATATCGGGGGTAAGGAAATATCCCCTGCAGTCCCTCCTGTCAACCGCATTCCGCCGCGGACCACGTTCGGACCGCCATTCACATCAGTTCGGCCGTCTGCCCCCCGAAGAGGACTTCCAGCCCGATCCGCAGGGACGGGCGCGCGTCATAATCGTCTTCCTGGGGGAATTCCACCTGGGGCATCACCGTGTAGTAAATCCATTTCCGGAAAAGGGCATCGCGCCAGGTCAGGTTGACGAGGTAATTGTCCCAGTACGTGCTGGAACTCTTCCAGTGCGGGAACGCGCTGGCCTGGGCCACCCACCCTCGGCCCCGGCCCGACCGGAACCACGCAAACCGGACCGTCTGCTCGAACTCCAGGCCCGAGGTGGTCTCCGAGGACCGTTCGGCCATCCGGAGCTGGAGTTTTTTTCGTTGCCCCACCGGCCGGGTCCACGTGACCGTGGTCACCTGCCCAAACCCATCGTCCGTGTAGTAGTATCCCCGAGGAACAATCTTCAATTCCCCGCTCGCCACCTCCTCCTTCGTCCAGCGCCATTCAAGATCCCCGTAGGCCACGGGCCCGCTCGCGCGCAGCCGGATCCCGCCCCCGGCCTCCAGCTCGGTCCGCCGGAAAAAATGCCGGACCGATCTCAGCCCGATGCGGGTGTCGTCATCCTGCTTCAGCGCATCCGAACCCGGCAGGTCATCCCGCCCCGCATTGTCGATGAAGAAGTACATTTCGCGCTCCAGGGCCGGCAGCGCCAGCTTCGCGTTGAACCGCACCTTGAACTGGTATTCGTCTTCGTTGCTCCGCCCGCCAACCCTCGCCAGCGAACTGAGCCGGAAGGTGGAAACCCGGTAGGCGTAGTTGGATTCCTCTTTCATCCAGATCGAGTCGAATCGCCGGACCGCGTTGTCCATCCGGACAAAAAGGGATTCATGATAGCGGTCCAGGCGGGCCGTGATCGAATTATGCTTCGGGGGGGGGTCGCCATCGTCGCAGCGCCGCTGAAAGGCCAGCGCCTGCATCTGCAGTTCCGTCACCTTTTCGGCATTCGGCAGCACCGGCCCATTCGTGGCGGCAGCGGTGATTTCCGGCGCACAGATGTCCTCCGCGACTTCCGTGGCGGCCGGCGGCACCGGCGCCTCCACCTTGGGCGCCAGGCGCGCGCAACCGGCCAGGACCTGCAACGCCGCCATGCCCCACAACCCGGGACCGTGCGGCCATCTGGCGGCCGCCCATTTCATGATTCCAGACATTCCGCCACGGCGTCATAATAACCGGTTTGCACGATCTTCACCCGGACAAGATCCCCTGCGCGGACCGAGGACGCCGCGCCCCGCAACCGCGTTTCGCCATCCACTTCCGGCGCCTGCCAAGGCGTTCTCCCGTGCCAACCGTCGGCCTCGCGCCGTTCCAGCAGCATCCGGGTTTCTTTGCCCCGTCGGTCCCGCAGGCGTCTGGCCGATGCGCGGGCCTGTGCCTCCATCAGGCGCATCCGGCGCTCTTCGGATTCATCCGGGGCCACGCGGTTTCTCAACTTCACCGACGCGGTCCCCGGCTCCGGTGACCAGCAGAACACCCCCATGTGGTCGAAGAATCCCTGCCGTACAAAATCCAGCAACTCGTTGAACTCCGCCTCTCTCTCGCCCGGATGCCCGACAATGAAGGTCGTCCGGATCGCCGCGCCCGGAAGAATCCCACGGATTTGCCCGATGGCCTCATCCACCCGGCGCCGCCCGTATCCGCGCCCCATGGCCCGGAGCATCTTCCCGTTCACATGCTGCAACGGCAGATCCAGGTAGGGGCAGATCCGCGGATCCGACGCCATGACCTCCAGCACTTCTTCATTCAGGTGCCGGGGATGCGCATAGAGCAGGCGGAACCATACATCGCCGGGGACCTGCGGAAGCCGGCGCAACAGGGCCGCCAGCCGTGGCTTGCCGATCCGGTCCAGCCCATATGCCGTCGTATCCTGCGCAATCAGGTTCAGTTCGCGGGCCCCCGAAGCCACCAGTTCGCGCGCTTCCTGGAGAATGGAGCGGACCGGTCGGCTGACCCGCCGTCCCCGGATCAGCGGAATCGAGCAATAGGCACAGTTGTTCGAACATCCTTCGGCAATCTTGAGGTAGGCCGAAGCCGGCAGGCCGATCCGCATGCGCGGGCGGTCCAGCCATTGCATGTAGCGGCGGGGCATACACCGCCCGGAATAGCCATGGCTCTCCTCCCCCCGCGCCTGCCGGGCCAGCAAGGCAGCGCAAATCTCCGGCAGGCGCGCATAGTCCGCAAACCCGACCCGGGCGTCGGCGCGGGACAGGAAAGAGCCCAGCTCCGGCGCCCCCCCCGCCCGTTCGACCAGGCAACCCATGGCCACGATCAACGGACGCGACTTCCGGTGCCGTTGAGTCGCCAGGGCCCCCAGCACCTCCTGCGCCTCCCGCCGGGCGGCATCCAGAAAACCGCAGGTGTTCACGAGGCAGACATCCGCCTCTTCCGGCACCGGAACCCAGCGGTATCCCGCCAGCGCCATGCCGCCCAGGATCCCCTCGGAATCCACCGTGTTCTTCGGACAGCCCAGGCTGATCAAATGAAACCGTTTAGACATGGCTCTCCATCAGTTGGAACAGCCAGGCGATTTGGTCGCCCAGATGGACGAGGGTGTTCAACCCTTCGGCATCGTCCAGCACGTCCAACGGAACCGTCCCCGCCCCGAAAGTCCAATAGGTCGAGCCGGGAATGATCATCTGGTTCACCAGAAACAGGTGGTGGATCGAATCCAGGACATGCACGGCCCCGCCGCGGCGCTGGGCCACCACCGCCGCACCGATCTTCCGCTTCAACAACCCGCCATTGGCCATCGAGACGTATCCCGCCCGGCTGATCAGCGCCGCGATTTCCGCCGTGACATTGCCAAAATAGCTGGGCGACCCAATCAGGATCGCATGCGCATCGATCATCTTGGCAAACGTCAGGTTGAACGAATCGTCATCCATGATGCATTGCCGGTCCTTCCGCCGCGCACAAGCGCCGCAGGCGGTGCAGCCCCGGATGGGCCTCCCGCCCAGTTGGACCAGTTCCGTGCCGTGACCGGCCGCCGCAATGGGTTCCATGGCCTTGCGCAGCAGGGTCTCTGTGTTTCCCCCCACCCGGGGGCTTCCGTTAATGGCCAGCACTTTCATGAACCGCTCCTTTCCGCGTTCTCCCATACTCCGTCCCAACAAGCCACCTCATGGCCCGCTTGCATCTGCCGCCACTCGGGGGATCGCGTCCGGCAAACCGGGCGCGCAAGTGGACAGCGCGGCGCAAACCGGCATCCGTCCGGCGGCCGCGCCAGCGAAGGCAATTGCCCCGGAATATCCGGCAGGCGACCGCCGCGCGGGTGCAATCGCGGCATCGCGTCCAGCAATCCCCGCGTGTAGGGATGAGCCGGACGATCGAATACCTCGTCCCTCTCCCCTCTTTCCACCAGGCGCGCAGCATACATCACGTGAACCCGGTCGCAAACATCCCACACCACCCCCATGTCGTGCGTAATCAGCAACACCGCCGTGTCGCCGCCCCTCATCGACAGCAACAATTCAAAGATCTGCGCTTGGATCGTCACGTCCAGCGCCGTCGTGGGTTCATCCGCAATGATCAGTTCCGGCTCCGGCAACAGGGCCATCGCCAACATCACCCGCTGGCGCATTCCCCCGGACAGCTGGTGAGGATAATCCATCATTCGCTGCTCCGGATCCGGCAGTTTCACGCGTCGCAACCATTCCCGCCCCAGCGCCCATGCCTCGTCCTTCGAAACCGATAGGCTCAATCGAGCGGCCTCCGCCAGTTGGTCACCGATGCGGTGCAAGGGCGAAAGAGAAGTCATGGGCTCCTGGAACACCACGCTGATCCGGGCGCCGCGAATCCCCCGGAGTTCCTCGATGGGCATGGCCAGGAGATCCCGCCCGCGGAACAAGACCCGGCCGCTTTCAATCACAGCCGGCGGCCGCGGCAACAGGCGCAGCAGCGAAAGCGCCGTCACGGTTTTTCCGCATCCCGATTCCCCCACCAACCCAAGGACTTCCCCCTTGCGGAGGGAGAACGACACACCGTCCACCGCGCGCACGAATCCATCCGCGGTTTCAAATCCCGCGCGCAATTCTTCCACGACTAGCAGGTCTTCGTTCATCCCCGTCCATCTTCTATGGCGCGCACGCACCATGCAAGCGTTTAACACGGATGGCCCACGCCGCTTGGAAGGAACCATCCGCAGGCAAGCAAAAGCCGTGGGCTTGTTGCCCACGGCTCCCCCCCCCCGGTTTGTCCCGTAGCTAGAATTCGTATCCGCTCGCGACTTGGAATCCCCAGTCGTACGCATCGGTCAGGCAGACATAGCCCGCCCCCGCCAGGAACCATTGCGGCATCGGCGTGAACCGTACGCCCGCGCCCAGGTCGACGCTCTCGTCCCCATGCTCCCACCGCGCGGTGGAGGCCGAAAACTGTCCGTTCACGCTCAACTGCTCGCTGACCGGATAGATGCCTTCGAACACGGCACCTAGAATGTAGTCTTCCTCTCCATCGTCGGCGTCCAGGATCAGCGTACCGCCCAGATTCGCCACTGCGATGATGGGACCCAGTGTCTTGGACAAGATGACGGAGGCGCCCGGCTCCACGCTCCCGGTGCCCAGCCCCTTGTCATCGTCGCCCGTCGGCAGCGAGACCCGACCCATCACCGCCAGATCAAACCCGGCCTCGGCCTCGTCCAGAATGCGATAGGTCGAGAGAACCCCCGTGTCCGAGATGCCAGCTTCGTCGCCGCCCCGGTCCTGGTCCCATTTGGTATAACCCGGCGCCAGCACTACCGACCAATTGTCCGCGAGACCGTAGTTCAGATACAGTGTTGCATCCATTTCCTTCCCGTCGGCACCGCCCGACTCCCATTCCCAATAATCGCCCCACAGCGACATCTGGAATTTGCCCTGATCCGGCAGCTTGGAATCCCAGGCGCTGATGGTCCGCTCCCATTCGGCACTCGCCGACACGGCCGCCAGGCAACACCCGCAGATCATGACCAGCCATTTTTTCGTCCTCATTGCGTTCTCCTTGGTGCGGATTCGGAATGAATCCCGGACACGGCCATAGTATGGAAAACCCGCCGCCCCTCCGCAATGGCAGAATCGAGCCTGTGCGATGATTTTTATCGTTGTGGGATGCCCACCATTGCCCTCCACCATTTGCCATTCGCAAGCCTATCGGTTAGGTTGGCGATCAGATGAACGCCCTGTCCAATCCAGGTGGTCCATGCTTCGCTATCTTCTGAACGCCTCGCTTTCCGCCAAGATGCTGGTGGTCCTGGTGCTGGTCGCGGTTTTCTTTCTCGGCGCCGTGCTGCAGGTCTACCTGCCCGCCTTCGAACGCGAATTGCTCCAGGATCGCAAGGAAAGCCTGAGAAACCTGGTGGAAACTGTTCATACCTTGCTCACCGATTACCACCGGCGCGTCGAGACCGCTGAACTGTCCCTCCCGGAAGCCCAGTACCGCGCCATCCATCGAATCCAGCAGATCCGCTACGGGAATCAAGGCTATTTCTGGCTCAACGATACCACCCTCCCTTTTCCCCGGCTGATCCTTCATCCCATTCTCGCGAGTCTTGAAGGCGTGGCGTCCGATCACGAATACTTCCGCCATGCCACCCAAATGCAGTTTGGCACCGGGGGGAGAACCGTGGAGTTTCCCGCCGGCGACAAGAATCTCCTGCAGGCTTTCGTGGAAGTCGCCACCGAATCCGGCGAAGGCTTCGTGACCTATTCCTGGCCCCGCCCCACTCCCGATGGCGCTACGGAACGGTATTTTCCCAAGCAATCCTACGTCAAGCGGTTCGCCCCCTGGAACTGGGTGGTGGGTACCGGCGTCTATATTGACGACATCCAGGCCCGCATTTCCCACCTGCGCTGGTCCATTTTTGCCGCCACTGGCACGATCCTGGCCATCGGCATGATCCTGCTGTCTGTCTTCCTCTTCGTCTTCGTCACCCGTCCCATGGGCTCCTTGATGCGCTATGCCGAGGCCGTCTCCGCCGGCAACCGGAACCCCGTCGCCCGGGGCCGATTCTGGGGCGAGGCCGGCCGCCTCAAAGCCGTCATCACCCAAATGGTCGGCGACCTGGAAGACGCGGTTCGCCGGACCAAGGCGGACCAACACGCCGCCCGGCTGGAAGCGGAAAAGTCCCGCCAACTCACCGGCAGGCTCAATGCCTTGTTCACATCCATGACCGAACTCGTCGTGTACCACGAACTGGTGAGGAAGGAAGACGGCACCCCCGTCGATTGCCGAGTCACCGATTGCAACGTCGCCTTCGAAAGAGCCATTGGCTTCGGCAAGGAGGCGATCATCGGCAAATGCGTCACCGAGCTGTATCAGACCGCAACCGCTCCCCATCTCGATCTCTTTGCCAAGGTCGCCGCCGGGGGCGGGCCCGTCACGTTTGAAACCGTCTTCACCGAATGGAACCGCCATTTCATCGTCTCGGCCGTCTCCCTGAAACCCGACGAATTCGTCACCATTTCCACTGACATCACCAATCACAAGCGCGCCGAACAGCTTCTCGCGGAAAAAAACAAGGAGCTTGAGAAGATCATCTATGCCGCGTCCCACGATTTGCGCTCGCCCCTCGTCAACATCGATGGCTACGGACGCGAACTGGAATTCGCCGTCGATTCACTTCAAGCCACCCTGGCCGGTTCCGAGGCCCCCTCGGCACAATCGTTCCCGTCCTTCCGGGACATTCTGTCCGAAATGGATGCTTCCCTCCGGCATGTCCGCACCAGCACACGCCAGATGGACGCCTTGATCAAGGGACTCCTGAGCCTGTCCCGTTCCGGACGTACCGAAATCCATGCCGGGTTCGTGGACATGGACGCCCTGCTGGCCAAGGTGGTTTCGTCCGTGGAGCATTTGGCCAAGGACTGCGGCGCCCGCCTGGAGATAGGCGCCTTGCCGCCGTGCAAGGCCGATGCCGTCCAACTGGCCCGCGTCTTCTCCAACCTGATCGGCAACGCCCTGAAATTCCTCTCCCCCCAGCGCCCCGGCCTGATCACTGTCACCGGTACCCAGGACAAAGGACACAGTATCTATTGCGTCTCCGACAACGGCATCGGCATCGCCCCCGAACACCAGGAGAAAATCTTCGAACTCTTTTACCGTCTCGATCCGGCGGCAACCGAGGGCGATGGACTCGGCCTCGCCATTGTCCGCCAGATCCTCGGTCGCCTCGAGGGCAAGGTTTGGGTCGACTCCTCCCCCGGCGTCGGCAGCCGCTTCTGGGTCTCGCTTCCCATCCCCCGCCTTTCCCCCCCCGCATCGGATTCCTCCCCTTCCTGACCATGCCTTCCTTCTTTTGAGATTGGCGTTCCTGCCGGGGGAACGGTATGTTGACACCCCATGAATGCGGAACGATTATTGAACATCCCCGGCACTGAATGCATCCTGCCTGCCCCCGCGGGTACGGCGATCTCTTCGGCCTTCACTTCCGACCTGCTCAGCGATGTCATGGCCCATGCCCCCGACCACTCCGTTCTCATTACCATTCAGGCCCATCAAAACACGGTGGCGGTCGCCTCCCTGGTCGGCATCGGCGCCATCCTGGCCTGTTCCTCCCGTCCCGTGCCCGCCGACATGGCCGACGCCGCCGCCCAGCGCCAAGTCGGCATCTACCGCACACCGTTGAACCAGTTCGAAGCCTCCGTCGCCGTGCATCGCTTGCTTCAGGAACCGTCATGAACTTCGGCGAGACTCCCTGGGGTGCGACCCGCGCGCGCGGATCCGGTTTTTTTTCGAACCTGCCTCCCGCCGTCGCGGGCCTGCTGAAGGCCAACATCATCGTCTTTCTCGTCTTCGCCCTCCTCCGGCTCGACGGCTTGTATGCCCTGCTGGCCCTCTCGTTCCAGGGCCTCCGCCAAGGCATGCTCTGGCAACCGCTGACCTACATGTTTCTCCATGGCAGCTTCGGCCACCTGTTCTTCAACATGCTCACGCTGTTTTTCATCGGCCCCGAAACAGAACGCGCCATGGGAACCCGCCATTTCCTCGCCATGTATCTCCTCAGCGGCCTCTTGGGCGGACTGGGCTGGCTCTGGCTTTCCGCCGACCCCCGTTCGCTCTGCGTCGGCGCCTCGGGGTCCATCTTCGGCATGCTGGCCGCTTTCGCAACGCTGTACCCTCGCCGGCGCCTCACCCTCCTGGTCTTTTTTGTATTCCCCGTCACCCTGATGGCCTGGCAACTGGTCGCCGTCTTGGCCATCCTCGAATTCCTGTTCGCCGGCAATCAGGCGTCCGGCATCGCCCACACGGCCCACCTCGCCGGCGCTTTTGCAGGGTTTTTATATATCGACCAGCTTTTTGAAAGCACGCTGCTGCGACGCCTCTGGCGGCAGTTCCAAGCCCATCTGACCCGGCGCCCCCGCCCCCCCCGTTCGGCCCCGCCACCGCCGGATCAGGCCGATGTGGACCGCATCCTCGACAAGATCACGGCCCAGGGCATTCAATCGCTCTCGCGCGAGGAGCGCCAAATCCTCCACCGCGCGTCCCGCACGTTTTAGTGGCGGGTTCCCATCGCCATTTTCTCCCTTGCACCCCCCCCCTCCTGCCCGTATGGTGACTCCGTCATGACGATTATGCGAACCTGCTCCATTCTCCTGGCGGGCGCCTTGGCCTGCGCTGCCCGCGCCGGGACCGTTCCGGCCCTTTTCCCGGCCTCGGAAACCTTGCCCGGTCCATCCGCATCCATTCGCTCCCTCTCCGTGATCTCCAACCACCTCCAGGTTTTCCTGGATCCCGCGCCAGACGACTCCGAATTGATCTTCTCCACGAATCTCGCGCAAGGCCGCTGGCAATCCGCTGGCCGGATCGCCCCGGGAACGACCCTGTGGTGTACCGACATGCCGGCCTCGTCCGTTTTCTTTTCCCTGGTTCCCTCGACCCCCATGAATGGACCCACCCTCCGGCCTTCGGCTTCAAGGACGAAATCGGTTCCAGGCGCGCCGGCCAAAGCCGTACCCTCCACCCCCTCCCCCGAGGCGACGCCGACCAAAGCCACTCCGATACTGGCCCGGATCGTGGCCTACGAGGCCTGGCGAGGCCGCAAGAGCACGGCCGTTCCGGATTCCCAAAAGTACAGCCCAGGCCTGTTGATCACCCCCAATTTCGATGGATCGTTCAACCCCCACGAAGCCCGTCTTGTGTTCAAGGCCCTGCCCCGCGGCCGGGGCCTCACCCGCTACATTCGCTCCACCCCGCCCGGACTGGTGGAGTTTCGCACCGCCAGCGAAACCCGCGCCCCGTGGATCCCCTCCGCCAAGGATGTGCAAATCCCGGGTCTGATTGGCCGCGATTATGCCATGGACGTCTCCATGAATCTGGGCCGGAACTGGGGCAGCACCACGTTCGTCCGCCTCGATTACATCGTCCGCGATGCCCAACACAACATCGTCGCCCGCGATAAAATCCGTCTCTTGGCTCCCGTCATCATGCCCCTGGGCGACTCCGTCACCTTCGGCTTCATGCGCACCCGCGACGACATCCACATGACCCCCCCCCTCCGGAACAGCACCGGGTGGAGCGACAGGACCGGATGGTGTTGCTATCCGGACAACGATCATTGGCTGGCCCTCCCCCCCCCGTACAACGTGCCGGCCCACAAGCGCCTGCCCAAATACCAGGGGTTCCGCGGTTATCTCGATTCCCACTTGAAGGGTTTTCTCTGGAAAGGCGAGCGGGTCATGGGACACGGCCCCGCCCACATGGGCTACAACGGCGCCCACATCCCTGAAATCCGCGCCCGCGCCTCGTCTACTCTCCTCCGTTCCCGCTGCTACGCGATCATCCTCTATTTCGAAGGGCTCAATGACGTCGTCGGCGGTCGGAAATCCTCCGCCATGTTCAACGACTGGAAATCCGGCATCCAGTCCCTCGTCACCTCGCGCCGCCGTTGCGGCAAGACCCTGGTGGTGGGAATCACCCTTCCCCGCGTGGCTTCGCATTACCGGTTCTACAACTCCACCAACCAAACCCAGTTGATCCGCTTCAATCGCAATGTCCGCAGCTATACCCTCTCGGATCCCGTTTCGCGATTCCGCTGCGCCGACATCGAAGGAGTCCCCCATGGCTGGGCCGAAGGCTACCAGGACGACGGCCTCCATTTCTTCTCGCCCGGCAACCGGACCATCGCCAACACCCTCGCCGTGGCCATTCACGACGGATTGCGCTGAACGTCTCTTCCCATGAATCGATCGTGCACCCTCTTGGCCACGGCTTGGCTCGGCTTCGCCGCTGCCGCGCCGGATGCCCTTGCCGGAAACCTTCCGCCCTTGATCAAGATCGGCCAGGCGGGCAAGCTCGGGTTCGCTTCCCCCTGCGGTTCGTTTGTGGTGCCCCCCCGCTACGTCGGGTGCGGACGGCATTGGTCCGATGGCTTTCTCTGGGTGGTGGATTCCCCTTCCGTGGGATGCCAAACCGGGAATTTCATGGATCGCAACGGAAGTGAATTGCTGGACCGTCCGGCCCAGCCCTGGGCCGATGATATGGTCCGGATCCTCCCATCCTTCCGGGATGGACGGGCCCAGATCAACCTGCTGGATGGCACCAGGGCCGTCGTCGACACCAACGGCACCCTGGCCATTGGCCTTGACCAGCCCAGCGCAAAAATCTTTCCCTTCGAGCGTCGCGGTCTCTGGGGCTTCCAGGACTGGGAGGGTCGCGAACACATCCCCCCCCGCTTTTCCGCCGTCCGTCCGTTCATCGGCCCTTCCGCTCCCGCCATGGCCAACGGCCTGTGGGGCCTCATCGATGCCCGGGGCCAATGGCGTCTCCCCCCCGCGTGCGATTCCATTGTCCCTGGGGAAAACCAGTGCTGGGTGGCTTCCCGCCGCAAGGCCATCGGCATCCTGCGGCCCGATGGTTCGTGGATCCGGGAACCGGCCTTCCACGAAACAGGCACTTGGGGCCCTTCTGCCGTCGCCGTCCTCGATGAAAAATGGACACTGATTCATCTCCAAACCGGCGACCTCCTCTTCCCCCCCCTCCTGGACGAGATCGGCCCTGTCTATTCCAAGACCGCGTGGGTCCGGATGAATCACCGCTGGGGGTTGGCGGGTTTGGATGCCACCCTCCGCCTGCCGTTTCTCTTCGACTCTGTTCTGCCCACCGCCATCGATCCGAAACTCGTGATCGTTCGCAAAGGGCTTTCCGAAGGCTTGGTCAACGCCGACGGCCAATGGCACCTCCCTTGCGCCGACCATTCGATTCTCCCCGTCGCCCCCGCGTTGTTCCTCGTCCGTTCCAACGGGGGGGCCGGACTCTTCGACGTTTCCCAATCCGTCTGGCGGATTGCCCCCGCCTTCGATGACGTGTTGTTTTTCGACGAACTCCCCCGCCCGGGAGCCGTCGTCCGCAAAGGCCAACGCTACGGATGGACCCCGCTGGATGCCCAATCCCCGGTTCTCCCGGCCGATCATGATCAGGTGGAACCCTGGTTTCAGCTCCTCCATGCTCGCCGGGGAAACCATTCCGCCCTGTTTGATGTCGATGGACAGCCAATCCTTTCTTGGGAGGCTGGCGCGACGGGCTTGCCCGATCCGGACGTCGACTTTTTCAACGGATTCGGCAAGGTGATCTGCCATGGAAAGGCCGGCCTCATCGATACCAACGGCCGCGTCCGCCTCGAATGCCGCTTCCAGGATGTCGGCGCCTTGTCGGAAGGCCTCATTCCCGCCATGGAAAACCAACAATGGGGCTTCGTCGATCTCGATGGCATCTGGATCATCCCTCCCCGTTTCGAGAACGCCCGGCCCTTTACATCCGGCCTGGCCGCCGTCTCCCGGGAAGGAAAGACCGGCTTCATCGATCGCCGCGGAATCGTGCGCATACCTTTTGACTATGAGGATGCGGGATGGGTCTTCCAAGGCCGGGTCCCTGTCGCTCAACGGGTCCAGGACAAGCTTCTCTGGGGCCTCGCCGACGAACAGGGACAGGTCGTGATGCCCCTCGAATTCGACGCCATCGAGTGGATCGGGCTGGATCCCGAGTCCACCCGCATCCACGGCCGCGCTTCCTGGGAAGAACGATAACCACCTCGCGCTTGCCCCGGCCGGTCGAGACCCCGGGTTGTCATTTTTCCCATTCCAGAGTATCTTGCCGGTCTATGATGGCAGACGTGGTCATTCTGGGCGGCGGTTTTGCAGGGCGGCGCGCCTGTCTCGCCTTGCACCGCGCCAAGGTGAATGTCGCCCTCCTCGATGCCCAGCCCTATTCCACCATGTTTCCCGCCTTGCCCGATCTGGCCGGCGGATGGATCCCCGGACATCTTGTCCATCATCCCCTTTCCGACCTCCTTCCCCCGGGAGTCGCTCTTCACAACACGACGGTCACCGGCTTGGATCTGGATGCCCGCCAACTGGACACCCATGACGGACCTCTCCAGTACAAATCCCTGCTGATCGCCGCAGGGTCTGTCCCGCTCCCGCCCCCCGCCGCCTTTTCCCGCGACCGACTGTATGTCCTCGGCAACATGGCCGATGCCCTGCGTATCCGCCGTGAATTCGATGCCTACCTGCAATCGGTGGTCCATCCGCGCGTGTTGGTGGCCGGCACCGGATACACCGGCCTTGAATTGGCCATGAGCCTCCATTTCAGGGCACGCGCCGCTGGAATGGAGTGCCGCATCACTCTCGTGGACCCCACCCCCGTGCTGCTGCCTTCCCTCCCGGAGCGGCACCGGCGGTTTGTCCTCGATTTTCTCCAGGCCAACGGCGCAGATGTCCTGCTGGGAACGTCGGTCGAATCCTACGATGGCCTCACCGCCATCGCGGGAGGCCGGACATTCGACGATCCCTTTTTCTGCTGGGCGACCGGTTCGTGTTTTTCTGTCCCGGAAGTCAAGGGTTCGGTCGAGCGCCTGCCCGATGGCCGTTTCCTCGTCGCGCCCGACCTCTCGCTGCCCGCCTACCCCGAGGTCTTTGCCGCCGGCGATGCCGCCGCCATTCTTCGCAAGGGGCGGCCGTTGCGCAAGGCGGTGAATTTTGCCTTCTACGGCGGATTCCATGCCGGCCGGAACCTCGCCCGCCGCCGCCAAGGGCGGACGACTCGCCCCTTCCATCCCATCGATCTGGGCTGGATCGTCCCGTTCCATGCCACCAGCATCGGTCGCATCGCCCCCGGAATCTGGATCCATGGTCGTTTCGGCGTCCGCCTGCACCACCTCATGTGCGGTCTGCGCAATTTCACCTTCCGCAATTTCTTGGAATGCCTATGGCTGGCCCTCCATCCCAACCAGAAAGGAACCTCAACATGAACAGGATCCGCAAATACGCCTTCCATGCCGACGCCGATGCCAACATCGGCCTTTTCCTCCTCCGCATCTTCATTGGCGCGGCCATGCTGACCCACGGGTGGGGAAAAATGTTTGGCGGACTCGAAACCTTCACCGGATTCGTCGCCAAATTGGGCGTTCCGTTCCCCGCGGCGATGGCCTTCCTGGCGGCCTTTGCCGAGAGCATCGGCGCCGTGCTCCTCGCCATCGGCCTTCTGACCCGACCCGCCGCCTTCCTGCTGGCCTCCACCATGGCCGTAGCCGCCCTCGTCGCGCATGGCGGCCAGGGATTCGCCGCGCAGGAATCCGCCTGGCTGTACTTCTTCCCCTCCCTGCTCTTCCTGCTCAAGGGCGCCGGCCGTTGGTCCCTCGACGCATGGATCTCCCGCCGCTGATCGATCCCCCCCCCACGGCACGAAAAAGCCCCCGCACTCGCGGGGGCTTCTGTTCAACCGTCGGTTACCAATTGGCCATGAACCGCTTGATGACCGGCTCGAAGTTGAGCAGCACCGGCGCAATCACCAGCGCCACCACGCTCATCAGCTTCATCAGGATGTTCAGCGAAGGCCCGGCCGTGTCCTTGAAGGGATCCCCCACCGTATCGCCCACCACCGCCGCCTTGTGCGAAGGACTGCCCTTTCCGCCGTGCGCGCCGCCTTCAATGTGCTTCTTGGCGTTGTCCCAGCATCCACCCGCATTGCTCATGAATAGCGCCATCAGCACGCCTGAGGCCGTTACGCCCGCGAGCAGGCCGCCCAGCATCTCCTTGCCGAACACGAAGCCGGTCACGACCGGC
>CAYODC010000025.1:0-14411 GCA_964402575.1 uncultured Verrucomicrobiota bacterium | reverse complement strand
GCAGCGGCTGGTTTCCCGCTTCGAATGGGGGCTGGTGACGGAAATGGAGATGGTGGATCTGGAGACCCGGGTGGCCATTCTGCGCCGGAAGCGCGAGGAGCTGAGCATCCATTTGGAGGACAGCGCGCTGTTCTTCATCGCCCAGCATGTGAAATCGAACATCCGGAAACTGGAAGGGGCGCTGTTGCGCACGGCCTCCTACGCCTCGCTGACCCGCAAGCCGCTGACCACGGATTCGCTGGAATACCTGCTGCGGGACGCGATCGAGCAGGAGAACCAGACGGCGCTGACCATTGAAGGCATCCAGCGGATGGTGGCGGAATACTACGACATCCGCCTGGGGGACATGACCAGCAAGCAGCGCCCGCAGAACATCGCGTTTCCGCGCCAAGTCGCCATGTACCTGTGCCGGGAAATGACCGAGCAGTCCCTCCCGGCGATCGGCAACGGATTCGGACGCAACCACGCGACGGTTCTGCACGCCCACCGTTCCATCGGCCGGAAAATGAAGACCGATTCGAGCCTCCGGCAAACGATCTTGTCGCTCCAGCAGCGCCTCGGCGGAGTGGCCGCCCCGGTCTGAGATGACCTGTGCGATGGCCATTCCACCGGCACCCACGGACGGGAACGGCACGCTTGCCAGCCATGTGCACAACCCCCGGACAACCTGTGGGGGACATGTGGACAACCGCGATGTCCTGTGGACAACGGCGGGTTGTTACCGAAAGGCACAGGCAAGGGGGGGGGCTTGTGCACAGTCCCAGTCCCGCGGAAAGGCCTGGGAATCCGATTCTTTTCTTGATGTTCACACTGTCCACAGGACATACTGATAAGACTTTTTAATCTAATAGATAGAAACGATAACCGTAAGAGGCGGAGACCGCATGAAAATCAAAGTCAACCAAGCAGCCATCATCGATTGCCTGCAGAAGGTCCAGTCGGTCATCAATCCCCGGAATGCCCTTCCCGTCTTGTCCAACGTCCTTTTCCGGGCCGAAGACGGGAAGCTGGAACTGACGGCCACCGACATGAACCTGACCGTCCGCGCCTCCATGGCGGCCGACGTGATCGAGCCCGGCGCCACCACCCTTCCCGCCAAGCGTATCTTCGGCGTGTTCCGCGAATTGAGCGTCGCCGAGGCCGAGCTGGAGGTCAACGAATCCAACATCGCTTTCATCCACGCCGCCAGCTCCGATTTTCGCATCCACGGGATTTCCGAAGCGGACTATCCCAGCCTTCCCGAGATGGCCGACGCCAAAGTCTTCACCCTCGACCAGGGGGTGTTCCGCAACATGCTCCGGCTGACCTCCTATGCGGCGTCGACGGATGCGACCCGCCAGCTTCTCAACGGCGTCCTGCTGAGCTTCAAGGCCGGCAAGCTCAGCGTGGTGGCCACCGACAGCCGCCGGCTGGCCCTGGTGGAGCACGAAGTCGAGTTCCCCGCCGATGCGGGCCTGGACCTGATTGTGCCCCTCAAGACGGTGGAGGAACTCCTGCGCACCCTCGGCGACTCCGGCGCCCTGAAGATTCTCGCCACCCCCAAGCAGATTGCGTTCGATTTCGATGGCGTCCTGGTGATTTCCAAGCTCGTGGAAGGGGCCTATCCGAACTTCCGGCAGGTCATTCCGTCGTCCGCCGGGGAACGCGTGACCCTGGAGCGGGAACCCTTCCTGACCGCCGTTCGCCGGACTTCCCAACTGGTCAGCGATGCGGTGTCGGGGGTCAAGCTGACGTTCACCAAGAACCGGCTGGAGATTCTGGCGTCGGCCGCGGAAATCGGCGAAGGCCGCGAGAGGATGGACGTGAAATACAACGGGCCGGATATCGCGATTTCCTTCAATCCGGCCTTCCTGATGGATCCGCTGAAGGCGCTCACGCCCGATGAAGTGTTCCTGGATCTGACCGACGATACCAGTCCCGGCGTGATCCGTTCGACCATCAGTTTCGTGTATGTCCTGATGCCCATTCGGGTTTCCTGAGCGGTGCGCACCCGCCGGGGCGACTGGAGACGAAACACAACGCCCCCTCCTTTGCACCGCCTTCCCGTTCCTTCCGGGACGGGAATGGTTGCCCGACTAGGATTTGAACCTAGACAAACAGATCCAGAGTCTGTTGTGCTACCGTTACACCATCGGGCAGGCGGTGTTGAAACGCGAGAAAGGTACTTTTTTTCGCCATGAAGTCAAGTCTGGCGGACGAAAGAATTTCCGATCCATTTCCATGAGACCTCGATGAGCGATTTTCAAAAGGACAACGTGGCGCTGATGTGCGACATCGGGGAGCTCGTGGGGCTCTTTGATTTCGAGGCGGGCCTGGACGCGTTTCTGGCGAAGGCGGTTTCGACGGTGGCTTGGCACATGCGGGCCGCCGTGTGTTCGATCTATCTCTACGAGCCCGAGGCGAAGGAGCTGGTGCTCCGGGCCAATCAAGGACTGAATCCCGGCTTGATCGGCCAGCTGCGCCTGAAGATCGGCGAAGGCATCACCGGCACCGCGCTGAAGGAGATGCGGCCGATCTGCGAAGCGCAGGCGACCGATAACCCCCACTACAAGTTCATTCCCGGAAGCCAGGAAGAGCACTATGTCTCCTTCCTGGCCGTTCCCATCCTGCGCAAGATGAATCCCGTCGGCGTCATCGTCACCCAGGATCCGCAGTGGAATTATTTCACGCCCAACGACATTCAAGCCCTGAAGGTGATTGCCTCGCAGCTCGCGGGCGTGATTGAGAACGCCCACCTCCTGATGCGGCTGCACGGCCAGCCCGGGAAAGACGATTCCGGGCAAGCCGAGCCGGCGGAAGGCGAATTCGCCTCCGGGACGCATTTCATCCGCGGGCAGGGCGCATCCGTCGGGATGGCGATGGGGTTTTCCACCCGGATCGGCCACTATCTGTTCCGCTCCATGGCGGACACGTCCTGCCCCCTGGGGCTGAAGGAGGCCGATTTCGACCGCGCCTTGGCGGCGACCGAGCGCCAATTGATCGAACTGCAACGGCGGCTGGAGGACAAGATTCACGATGCCGCCTCCATGATCTTCGGCGCGCACGTATTGATGCTGAAGGACGAGGCGTTTTCCGGAACCATTCGCGCGCAGATCCGCGCGGGCAAGAATCCCTGGGCGGCGATCCTCGATGAAGTGCGCCGCTACGCCGATCTGTTTTCCAACAGTCCGAATCCCGCCCTTCGCGAAAAAGTCCTGGATGTCGAAGACCTGGGCCACCGCCTCCTGCACAACCTGACCGCGCCGATCCAGGAAAGCCAGCGCCCGGACTATACCGGCCAGATCATCGTGGCGGAGGAGCTGCTGCCCTCGGACATTCTGAAGCTCTCCGCCGAAGGGGCGGCGGGCCTGATCCTGCTGGAGGGCGGTCAGCACTCCCACGTGGCGATCCTGGCCAAGGCGCTCCAGATTCCGCTGGTCATTGCCTCCGATCCGCGCCTGCTCCACCTGCCCGAGGAGACGCCGATCCTGCTGGATGCCCGCGACGGTCAACTCGTCATCCGTCCCGGCCCCGAAGCCATCCAGATGATGAAGGACATGGTGCAGTCGCTCGCGGAATCCGAACGGCTGGCCGGCCTGGTGCGGACGGAAACCCGGACGAAGGACGGCACGGAAATCGCCCTGATGGCGAATCTGAACCTCGTGAGCGAGCTGGATGTGGCCTTGAGCGTGAAAGCCAAAGGCGTCGGGCTCTACCGGACCGAATTCCCGTTCATCGTGCGCAATACCTTTCCGACCGAGCAGGAGCAATTCCAAGTGTACCGGCGGGTGCTGGAGCGGATGGAAGGGCGGCCCGTGGTGTTCCGGACCTTGGACATCGGGGGCGACAAAGCCCTTTCGTATTATCCGGTCCAGCACGAGAGCAACCCGTTTTTAGGGCTGCGCGCCTTGCGCTTCACCCTGCGCAATCCGGAAATTTTCAAGCAGCAATTGCGCGCGCTGCTGCGGGCCGCGCATGGGAATCCCCACGCCAAGGTGATGTTCCCGCTGGTGGCATCGCTGGATGAATTCATGGCCGCCCGCGACCTGGCCTGTGTCTGCCAGGCGGAGCTCCAGCGCGAAGGCGTGCCCCACCGGATGCCCGAGCTGGGCGTGATGGTCGAATTGCCGTCCGCGGCCATCATGGCGCCCGAACTGGCCCAGGCGGCGGATTTCCTCAGCATCGGCAGCAACGATCTGATCCAGTACCTGCTGGCGGTGGACCGCACCAACGACGAAGTCGCGGCTTTTTTCGCCCCGCACCATCCGGCGGTTCTTCGCTCGCTCCAATGGATCGTGGAAGCCGCGGGCCGATTTGGAAAACCGGTTTCCCTTTGCGGCAACCTGGCTTCCGATCCCCAAATGCTGCCTTTCCTGCTGGGGATCGGGTTGCGGTTCCTGAGTCTGGATCCGGTGACGATTCCCGCCGTCCAGACCCTGGTGGAGACGATCGATCTGGCAAAGGCGCGCGAACAGGCCCGCCGGATGCTGTCGCTGGGCCGCATCGAGGAAGTGGCGGAATACCTGAAAACCGTTGGCTCTGCCCCATAGGAGTGGGTCCGGGCGCATGGATACTCTTTTCCACGGCGTCATGGGGGCCATGGTCTGCAGCCGGACGGGGCTGGCCGGAGGCCGCCGCGGGCCGGTGGATGCCAAGGGCCGCCGCCAGCTTCTGGACTGGACGTTCTGGGCGGCGCTGCTGTTCGGCCTGCTGCCGGATCTGGTCTCCCTCGGCATTCATTTCGCCATGGACATGGTTGCGGGCAACGGGGTACGCTGGCAGGGCATCCCCGGTTTCATCTTCACGCTCTACAACATCACCCACAGCCTGGCGGGAATGGTCGTGTGCATCGGTCTGCTGGTGTTCGGGTGTCGCCGGCTATGGCTCCCGGCGATGGCCTGGCCGCTACACGTCCTCACGGATATCCCCACCCACGGCAGTGGAATGTTCATGACGCCGATTTTCTGGCCGTTTTCGGAATGGCGTTTTTCGGGGTGGAGCTGGTGGATGCATCCGTGGATGTTCTATGGCGGCTGGATCGGAATGGGCGTGCTTCTGCTGGTGGTGGCGGGCATGCGGTGGAGCGGGAGAAGGGTCAACCCAAGGAGCGGCGCATGAGCTTGATGGATCTGGTCCGGCGGCGGCGGAGTGTTCGGAAGTTCCAGCCGGGAAGGCGAATTCCCCGCGCGGTGCTGGATCGCTGTCTTGAGGCGGCAAGGCTGGCGCCGTCGGCGTGCAATTCACAACCTTGGTCGTTTCTGGTCGTGGACGATCCCGAGGAAGTCCGCGCGCTGGCGGCGGAATCCTGCACGCGCTCACCCTACGGCATGAACCGGTTCGCCGCGGAGGCTTCCGCGATCATCGTGGTGGTGACGGAAAAAATGAAATGGGCGGCCCGGATGGGGGCCCAGTTCAGGGGGGTGCAATACAGCTTGGTGGATGTGGGCATTGCCGGGGAACACCTGGTGCTGCAGGCCATGGAAGAAGGGATCGGAAGTTGTTGGCTGGGATGGTTCAACGAACGCGCGGTCAAGCGCCGCTACGGCATTCCCCGCGCCCAGAAAGTCGATTTGATGATCTGTCTGGGCTATGCGCAGGACGAACCGTCCCGTGAAATAGTCCGTCGTTCCCTGGCGGATGTCCGGCGATACGCCGCAGGATTCAGCGGCGATTCCCCGGGCATGGAATCCGCGGATGGCGGGAGGGATCGGGGGACCGGAGAGGTTTGCCAACCCATGCACAGTTAATTAACTGTGGGTAGGTTTTGAATTGTCATTCCGAGGGGGGGACGGAGAGAAAGTGGGCCGTGAACGAGGAGAAATCGGGAAAGATCCGGCTGGGGATTTCGTTTCCGGGATGGCCAAGCCCGCTTTGGAGAAAAATGGATTTCACCCCGGCGCGCCGGGCGGCCTCCAAATCGGTATGATGGTCGCCCACCATCCAGGAGTCGGATGGGTCGTGTCCGGTCCGGTTCATGGCGTTTTGCAACGGGATCGGGGAGGGTTTGAGTTCCGGCGTGTCGCCTCCGCCCAGAATCAAGGTGAACAGGTTCGACCATCCGAAGTGGGCGATCAATTGCCGGGCGTGGGGGCCGGGCTTGTTGGTGACGAGGACCAGATGGTGTCCGGCGGCGGCCAAGGCGCGCAAGCCTTCCTCCACCCCTGGATAAGGACGAGTGAAGACGGTGAGGTGTTGGGCATAGGCCGCGCCGATTTCGGCGGCTGCCAGGTCGGGATCGACCGTCGCGCCTTCCAAGGCCCGGATGGCCAGCATGCGGATGCCGTCGCCCACATAGGAGGTGATGGTTTCCAAGGGCAAAGGCGGCAGGCCATGGCGTTCGCGCATTCGGTTGGTGGCCGCGGCGAGATCTTCCACCGAATCCAGCAGCGTTCCATCGAGATCGAACATCAGTAATTGGCTATTCATGCTGGTCCGGCAATGTATCCTGAAACTGGCGGGGATTCAAACGGTCGAACTCCAAAGGGAGATGGAGGGATGGAAAGCCGGTATCGGATCTCCCTCGGTCGTGTGCCTGCGGCGGAAGACCGGCGGGAACGAACCCGGGCCGGTTTTTGCTTGTGCCGGACCGGCGGAGTAGCGTAGAACCGGCCCAGATTTTCACAGGCGGAAAATCGTGGGACGGTAGCTCAGTCGGTAGAGCACGAGCCTTTTAAGCTTGTGGTCGCGGGTTCGAGCCCCGCCCGTCTCACCACTTCTTTCCCCGCGCGTCCGGCAGGACGGCGGGGTTGTTTTGCTTAGGCCGGGTTGGGCGGAGGCACCGGTGGTGACGTGGAGGCAAGCAGATGAAATCCTATCGCAAGGAACTGTGGATGAACGTGCCCTCGCGGCGGGGGTACGTGCGGCTGACGCCGGAGGTGGAGGAGGCCGTGCGCAACAGCGGCATCCGCGAGGGGTTGTGCCTGGTGAATGCCATGCACATCACCGCCAGCGTGTTCATCAACGACAACGAAGGCGGTCTGCACCGGGATTTCGAGCGCTGGCTGGAGACACTGGCTCCGGAGAAGCCGCATTCGCAATACGACCACAACCGCACGGGCGAGGACAACGGGGATGCGCATCTCAAGCGCAGCGTGATGGGACGAGAAGTGGTGGTGGCCGTCACGGAGGGTGCGCTGGATCTGGGTCCGTGGGAGCAGATCTTTTATGGTGAATTCGACGGGCTGCGGCGCAAGCGGGTGCTGATCAAGATCGTGGGGGAATGATGAAAAAGGAACGACGGGAAATCGAAATCCTTTCGCGTGGCGCGTGCGTGAAGGCGGGAAACGTGCTGGTGTGCCGGAACCGCAAGCACGGGAACGTGTATCTGCCGGGCGGGCATGTCGACTGGGGCGAGGATTCGAAGCATGCCTTGGCGCGCGAATGGCAGGAAGAGCTGGGAGTTCCGTGCCGCGTGGGACGATTCCTGGGGGTGGTCGAGCAAATCTATCAGGCTCGCAGCGGTCGCACCTGCGAGATCTCGCTCGTGTTCGAAGTGGCATGCCCGAAACTTCGCGCCCAGGTGGATCCATCTTCGGCGGAGGGCCATCTGGAATTCGAATGGGTGCCCCTGAAGGCGCTTCGGCGGTCCGGATTGCTGCCTGCGGCGATGGCCCGGCGGGTTCCGGAATGGATGGAGTCGCCATTGGCGGCGGCGGCGCGTTGGATCGGGCATTCCCGATGAACCGGGCCGGGTTTTCCTGCCGAAAAAATATCCACAGTTTATAAATAGTGGATAATTTTGGAGGCCGGGGAGGAACGAAAGGGCCGACCGAAAGTCAGGGGTGGCGCAGCAGGTGAATCGCCATCTCGTTGGCGGGGGTGGGGACGCCGCATTGGCGGCCGAGGCGGCAGAGGGTTTCGGCGAAGATGTCGGTTTCCGGCGTGCGCCCGGCTTCGACATCCTGAAGCATCGAGGTCTTGTTTTCGGGGGCGGCGGAGCGGATGACCGCTTCGGCCCAGGGGGGAATGTCGCTGGCGCCGGGGATTCCGAGGGCGGTGGCAACGGCGGCGGCCTCGTCCATCAGGGTCCGGGCGAGGCGCATGGCTTCGGGGTTTTCCTGGAGTTCGCGGCAGGGCTTGCGGAGGATGCCCTGGGCCTGGTTGATGCCAATGTTGAGAATGAACTTTCTCCATTGGGCGGCGCGCATGTCGGGGGGAACGTCGAACACGATGCCGGCGCGTTCGAAGAAGGCGGCCACGGCCTGGACTCGCGGGGAGGGGGGGGTGTTGGCGGCCTCGCCGAAGACGATCTGGTGGATGCCGTTCTGGACGACGGCGCGGCCGTTGCGCATGGAACTTTCGCAGTAGACATAACCGTAGAGGACCCGGGGCCAACCGAAGGCATCGGCGAGAATGTCCTGGGCGGTGATGCCATTGAGAAGGGGGAGGATTTGCGTATGGTCGTGGAGCAGCGGCGCGATGGAAGAGAAGGTATCGGCCAGATGGACGGATTTGACGGCGACCAGGATCAGGTCAGCCGGAGGTCCGGGTTGGCGGGGCGTGGCGAAGCGGAGCTCGAGGGGTTGTCCGTTGAGCGTGGGGGGGGTGGCGCGATAGCGGGCGATGCGTTCGTCATCGGCGAGGATGCGCAAGGTGTCGGGAAGTCGCCGGCAGATCTGGGCGGCGAAGAGGGTGCCGATGGCGCCGAGGCCGACGATGGCGGCGCTGCGGATGGGGGGGAAGATGTCCGAGGGGGCGTTCATGCGGCAGCCGCGTCTAGGGCAGGCGGGTGACGAGCAGGTGGACAGGCCCGTTGGCGAGATTGGCCGGCTGGAGGGTGAAGGAGCGAAGAATGGCCGGCAGCAGACAGGTGCTGCCGTGCTGAAGGATCATGGCCGGCTGGCCCGGGGTGCGGATGCGCAGATCGCCGTTGACGGGAAAGAGGATGAGGAAGCTGCTGCCATCGTGCGTGATGGTGCCGGGCTTGGAGATCGTCCATTCCTCCACGTGGAAATGGGGAGTGCTGAGCAGGAGGCGGACGGAATGGCCAGCCGGTTGGGGGACATCGGGCAGGATCGGGGCGACGGGGCTGCCGGTGAGGTTCCAATTGACGACCTCCAGCGCCTGCTGGACGTGGAGGCGGCGGGGGCGGCCCTCCTTGTCGAGACGGTCCCAGTCGTAGAGCCGGTAGGTGGTGTTGGCATCCTGCTGGACTTCGAGCAGCAGGCAGCCGGCGCCGATGGCGTGGACACGTCCGCCGGGAGTGTTGAAGACCATGCCGGGGCGGGCCGGGAAGCGCTGGAGAAGCGAGGGAATGGTGCCTGTCGCGCGGGCCTTTTCGAAATCGGCGGGGGTGACGCCGGGGCGGAAGCCGGAGTAGATATGGGCATCGGGGGTGGCGGCGAGGACGTACCACATTTCGCCTTTGGCTTCGCCGCCAAAGCGGGCGGCGGCTTCGTCGTCGGGGTGGACCTGGACCGAGAGGGTTTCGTGTGCGTCGATGATCTTGACGAGCAGGGGGAAGGAGGGATTGGTGCGGTTCTGTCCGAGCAGTTCGGGGCCGCGGCGGCGGATGGCGTCGGAGAGGGTGGCGCCGGCGTCGGGGCCATTGATGATGCGGGTCTGGCCGTCGGGATGGTCGGCGATTTCCCAGGCTTCGGCATAAATGCCGGCATTGAGCCGGCGGTGGAATTCATGGATCAGGCGGTCGCCGCCCCAAATGTATTCCTTGTAGACGGGTTGGAGCAGGAGGGGCATATGGAAGGTCGAATCCATAGGAAGCGCATTGTGCCATGGCGCAGGGCCGCGGACAAGAAAATGAAGTGAGGAGGCCGGGCATCGGAGGTGTTTTCTGCTTTACCGGGGGAGGCCGTCATATCAAACTGCGCCGCGTCATGGGTTTTCTTTGAAAGAACCGGATCCGGAAAGAGCCGATAAGATGCGAAAGCACAACCGATGGAAGGCAATGGGGCTGGGGCTGCTGTTGCCGCTGGGCGCCCAGGCCGGGATGTGGGCGGCGCCGATGGCGGGGAACACAAGCGGGACGGGCTTGTCCATGGCTTTCCAAGGGTCGTTGGGGGTGGCGAACGGCGAGGCCAAGGAGCATGTCTTTGATTACGAAAGCCGCGGCCAGAGCCGTCGGCAGTTGAGCCGGCTGGATTGGGATTTGAAGAACGTGGCGATGGGGGGAGGGAGCCTGTCGGTGCGGTTGTGGGACAGGTTGGCGCTGAATGGCGGATTGTGGCTGGCGCTTTCCGAAGGCAGCGGGGAAATGGACGACTACGACTGGCTGGACGTGCGGTCTTCCGAGTGGACCCACTATTCGCTGTCGGATGTCGACGTGACGGAAGGCTATCTGCTGGATGTGAACGCCGCGTGGAAGCTGATGCAGATGCACGGATTTAGCACCCACGTTCTGGTGGGCTACAAGCAGGATGGCTGGACATGGGAGGACCGCGGGGTCTATCTGCTTTATCCGGAATTCGGCTATGTCCCCTATCCGCTGGACGGCGAGAACATGATTCTCTACGAGCAGGAGTTCCGCATGCCCTATCTGGGGGCGAACGTCGACTGGAGCCGGGGCGCCTTCACGCTGTCGGGATATGTGAAGTGGAGCCCGATTGTGGAGGGGACGGACTGGGATGAGCACGTGGCCCGCGAGATGTCGTTCAAAGAGACGTTCGAAGGCGGCGACATGCTGGGGCTGGGTGCGGAGGCGCGCTACGAGTTTGCGCAGGGGACGTTCCAGGGAGTGTATGTGTCGGCGGCGGTGGATTACCAACAGATCGACCGGATGATCGGCGACATGGTAATCCGGGATGAAGCCACGGGCCAGTCGGGTGTGGAAACGGATGCGGCCGGCGTAGAAAACCGCTATTGGATGATTTCGCTGGGAGGCGGCCTCCGCTTCTGAACAGGTCAGACCAGAAAGGGAATCGATTGATGGAACAGTCAAGGAATGCGTGCTGGGGGGCGGCGGTGGCCCTGGGGATTGGATGGTGGATTACGGGGGCGGTGGCGCAGCCGGATCCGCCGGCGGCGGACTCCGGCCCGGCGTCGCCGGTTCCGGTTCTGGCGCAGGAATTGTGCGGGGCGGTCGAGGAGGCGATCCGGCTGCTGGAGGAGAATCAAATGGGTTTCTCCAACGGGGAGGCCCGGCAGGCGGTACTGGAGGGGTTGATCCGCGCGAGCGAGCCTACCGTCCAGTTTTTGGAGGAAGAGGCCTTGGTGGAACGGGAGCGGCGCCAGCAGCGGCGGGAATGGGATTCGGGGCTGACGCTGGTGGGGGAAGTAGACGGACTGCCCAAAGTGGCGGCGGTACGGACGAATTCCCCTGCGGCGGCGGCCGGCCTGTTGCCGGGCGAACGGATCGAAAAGGTGGGGGGACACGACCTCACGACCGGGACATCCCTCAAGGTGGTGCGCGAGATGTTGGTGGAAGGAGACGAGGGCGCCCTCGAAATCGGCGTGAGGGCGGAGGATGGCAAGAGCCGTCTGGTGACGCTGGAGCGTCTGCGCCGAACGGAATCGGCGGTGGCGGATGTGGAAGAACTGCCCGCCGACATGGGGTATGTGCGCGTCGAAGGGATTTTCACCGGAACGGGGGCGGAGCTTTCCCGCGTGTTGGCGCGCTGGAAGGAAGCCTCGCTTTTCGGGGCGATTCTGGATCTGCGGGGGGCAGGGGGAATGGCCGCGGAAGAGATTCCCGCCGTGGCGGCGCATTTCGTTCCGATGGGTTCGGTGCTGTACACCCTGAGCGACCGCAGGGGCAAGTTGCTGGCTTCCGTTCCGGCTCCGGCGGCACCGGCGACGGCCCTGCCGTTGATGGTGCTGGTGGACGAGGAAACCACGGGCGCCGCGGAGCTGCTGGCGGCGGTGCTGGGGGGCAGCGTGCAGGGAGCGATGATCATCGGCCGCCCGACGGCCGGGGATCCGCTGCTGCGCGAGCCCCGCAAGCTGTCGTCCGGGAACTACGCCTTGCTGGCCACGCGCCAGCTGGGCACCGCGGATGGAACGGTGTATGCCGGTGCCACGGGGCTTCAGCCGGATGTGGCCATCACGGAATCGGCCCTCAACGAAACCGTGTACGAGCCGGAGGAATTCGTGTTGCGCAAGGGCAAGGAGCCCTCCGAGGAAGAGAAGGAAGACAAGGCGCTGCGGGAGCGGACGCGCAACGACACCTATTTGCGGCGGGCCACGGATGTGCTGCTGGGGTTGCGGGCGCTGGGCTACGGATCCCGGCGATAGGACCGGAACGCCGGGGCGGGAGAGGGCGGACGCTCAGGAGATGGCGTCGCCGCAAAAGGCCTTGCGGCGGCAGGTGTCGCAGGGGGCGCCCATCCAGACGGAATCGAACTGGGCGATGGCGGCGTTGACGAGTCCGGGATCGTTGGTGAAGAGGCCGGCCTCGAAGTTGCGGTTGCCGTCGCTTTTCATGCCGATGCCGGCGCCGGTGAGGTTGGCGGAACCGATGTAGGCCTCGCGGAGGTCGAAGATCAGCAGTTTGAAATGGACGCGCGGGCACAGGACGCGTTCGAGGCCTTCGACGAGGGTGGGGTAGCGGTCGAAGTCCTTGCGGAAGTTGGGGCCGGGCTCTTTGGCGTGGATCAGGCGGACGCTGACGCCTTTCTGGATCAGGCCAGAAAGTTCGCCGAGGAAGGGGCGGGCGGTCTTGCCGCGCATCACGAAGACGTCCTTGATGTCGGAAGTGCCGATCCAGAGGGTTTTCTTCACCTCCCGCGCGCGGAGAAGGACCTGCGAGTAGTGTTCCTCGTCGCGGATGTAGCGGAGGAAGATGGGGGTGCCGGTGGACATGGGCTGGATGGGGGAATTCATACGCCGGGGCCAACGATCTTGCAAGGGAGGAGCGGCGGTGCCATTCTCGGACGCATGAACGTGGAAATCCTTGAGATGGAGCGGAAGGATCTGGAATTCTGCGCGGAGCAGGCGAAGCGGGAGGGGTGGAATCCGGGGCTCCACGACCTCGCCGTGTTTTATGAAACGGATCCGCACGGGTGGTTCAAGGCCGTGGACAGCCACGGGCGGATCGTGGGGTGTGTTTCGGCGGTGGCGTATGACGCGAATTATGGATTCGTGGGGTTCTTTGTCGTGCTGCCGGAGCATCGCGGTGGACGCATCGGAATTGAACTGGGGATGCGTGCGTTGGAGTATCTGGGCGAGCGGGTGATCGGGCAGGACGGGGTTTTCGCGAAGGTGGCGAACTACGAGACGTGGGGATTCGATCTGGCCTACCGGAACCTGCGCTACGAGTGGGTGGATGGCAAGCTGCCGGAAGAAAACGGGAGGGAGGTCAAGCCCTATTCGTCCGCCATATTGCCGGAGATCGTGAAGTTCGACGAGGGGTTGTTTCCCTGCCGGCGGGAAGGGTTTTTGAAGCGGTGGCTGGCGATGCCGGAGAGTGTCGCGCGGACGGTGTGGGTGGATGGCGAATTGGCGGGGTGGGGCATGCGGCGGCGATGCGTGAACGGCCGCAAGATCGGACCCTTGTTCGCGAAGGATGCGGCCACGGCCCAAGCCATCCTGCGGGAGCTGTTGAGCGACACGGGGGCGAAGTCCCCCGTCTATCTGGATGTGCCAGAGATCAACGAGGACGGGGTCGCGCTGGCGGAATCGCTGGGGATGAAGCCGTGCTTCGGGACGGCCCGCATGTACAAGAACGGAACGCCGGAGCTGGACGTTTCGCGCATCTTCGGGGTGACCAGCTTCGAGCTGGGGTGAGGCAGATCAGGGGCGCGGCGCGGGAGCGGGGAGGGGACGGGTGGCGAAGACATGGTCTTCGACGGGGCGACCCGCGATGAGATGCTCCTGGATGATGCGCTCGAGGACTTCGGGCGTGCAACCGCCGTACCAGGTGCCCTCCGGATAGACCACGGCGATGGGGCCGCCCTGGCAGATGCGGAAGCAGTTGGCCTTGGTGCGGTAGACGCCGCCGTCGCCCGTCAGCTTCAGCTCGTCGAGGCGCGCCTTGAGGAAGTCCCACGAGGCCAATCCCTGTTCCTTGGAGCAGCATTTGGGATTCGTTTGGTCGCAGCAGAGGAAGATGTGGCGCTGGATTTGCGGCACGCCGCGCTTTTCGGCTTGGGCTTTCAGGGATTCGTTCATGGCAGGGTCCTTGAGGGGCCAGAGGTCAGGGTTCAGGGTGTCAGGGTTGGCCGGTCGATGGACCGGCGCTTGCGTTCCTGTTGCGACCCTGGCGTCTTTTGCGTTGTGGTTTTGGATTCATTTCACCGCGGCGAGGGCGGCGGCGTAGTCGGGTTCCTGGGCGATTTCGGGGACGAGTTCGGTGTGGAGGACCTTGTTGTGCGCATCCAGAACGACGACGGCGCGGGCGGTCAGGCCTGCGAGGGGGCCATCCAGGATCGCCACGCCGTAGGCCTTGGCGAAATCGGGCGAGCGAAAGGTGGACAAGGCCACGACATTCTTCAGGCTGAAGCTTTCGCAGAAGCGGCCGGCGGCGAAGGGGAGGTCGGCCG
>CAYODC010000024.1:5067-14580 GCA_964402575.1 uncultured Verrucomicrobiota bacterium | reverse complement strand
TCATGTCGCCGATCTGCTCGCCCATGCAGATCAGGAACATCTTCACGATGGGCTCCTCGATGGCCTCGAACTCGGTCGGATCCGGCAGGAAGACGGGATTGTCCACCTCCTTGACGGAGCCATCGTGCATGCGCACCCGGTACACGACGCCCGGATAGGTCGCGATGATGTCGCAGTCGTATTCCCGCCGCAACCGCTCCTGCACGATCTCCATGTGCAGCAGCCCCAGGAAACCGCAGCGAAACCCGAACCCCAGCGCCACGCTCGATTCGGTCTGGTACTGGAACGAACTGTCGTTCAGCGCCAGCTTCTCCAGCGAGTACTTCAGCTTCTCGTAGTCGTCCGCATCGATCGGATAGAGCCCGGTGAACACCATCGGATGCATCGCCTTGAAACCCGCCAGCGGGTGTTCCGTCGGATTCCGCGCCGCCGTCACCGTGTCGCCGATCTGGATCTCGGCCGTGTTCTTGATGTTGGCCAGGAAATAGCCCACCTGCCCCGCCTGCAACGCCGCGGTCGGTCGCGGCTTGGGATTGAACAGCCCTACTTCCTGCACCTCAAAGTCCTTGCCCGACCCCATCAGCCGCACGCGGTCCCCCCGCCGGATCGCCCCGTCGAACATCCGCACGTAGATGATGCCTCCCCGAAACGTGTCGTATTCCGAATCGAACACCAGCGCGCGCAGCTCCCCCGGATGCGCCGACACCGGCGGCGGAATGCGCTCCACCAGCGCCTCCAGCACCTCCGCCACGCCCGCGCCGGTCTTGGCGCTGACATGGAAGCACTCCTCGCGCGCAATGGCAAAGATGTCCTCGATCTGGTGCTCCACCGTCGCCGGTTCCGCCGCCGGCATGTCGGTCTTGTTCAGGACGGGAATGATCCTGACGTGGTTGGCCGCCGCCAGGAACGCATGGGCCACCGTCTGCGCCTCCACGCCCTGCGTGGAATCCACCACCAGCAGCGCCCCCTCGCACGCCGCCAGGCTCCGGCTCACCTCGTACGAAAAATCCACGTGCCCGGGCGTATCGATGAAGTTGAACTCGTAGACCTTCCCATCCCGGGCGGCGTATTTCATCGTCACGGGGTGGGCCTTGATCGTGATCCCGCGCTCCCGCTCCAGGTCCATGTCGTCGAGCAACTGGTCGCGCTGGTCGCGCTTGGCCACCGCCCCCGTCAACTCCAGCAGGCGGTCCGACAAGGTCGTTTTCCCGTGGTCGATGTGCGCAATGATGCTGAAATTGCGGATGAGCGACAGGTCGTGCCCCTCGCCCGGCTTGACCGCCGGAACGGGCCGATCCTCCGCTCCGCTTTCGTTTTCCCTGTAGAATTTCGTTGCCATGGTTCCTTCGTGAAATCCGCTCGCCGCGCGCTCGGGCCCCGTTCAGGTGCCGGTCCGTCCGCCCGCCGCCATCCGCCGGCGCATCCCCGCGATGGCCTCGCCCATGTCCACCGCCTTGAACAGGAACGATCCGGCCAGCAGCACGTTGGCCCCCGCCGCCACGCACCGCGCCCCGGTTTCCTCGCCAATCCCCCCGTCCACCGAAAGATCCACCTCCGGCAGCGTCCGCGCCACTTCCGCAATCTTCGAAATCCCGGATTCGAGGAAGGCCTGCCCGCCAAACCCCGGATGCACCGTCATGATCAGCACTTCGTCCAGCAGGTCCTCATATCCCGCCAACGCCGCCACCGGCGTCTCGGGACACAGTGTCAGCCCCGCCCGCTTGCCGGCCGCCCGGATCCCCGAGAGCGTCGCCCGCAGGTCGCACGGCGATTCCACATGGATCAACACCGTGTCCGCCCCCGCCTCGACAAAGCGCGGCGCATACAGGTCCGGCCGCATCACCATCAGGTGCACATTCAAAGAGGCCTTCGGCACAGCCTCCCGCACCGCCCGCAGGATGTCCGGCCCCATCGTCAGGTTCGGCACGAAATGCCCGTCCATGATGTCCACATGCAGCCCGTCCGCCCCCGCCTCCATCGCCCGGCGGCAGTCCTCCGCCAAATACCCCATCCGCGCGGACAGGATCGACGGCATGATCTGGACGTTCTGCGATTTCATAAGGCGGAAAACTATAGACTCCTTCCCGGACGGAGTCGAGGAGGATCGCCCCTACCCTTTCCGCAACCCCGCGGCCAACCCCAGGACCGCCCCGGCCGCCAGCCCCGACACATGCGCCGCGTTGGCCGTCGGCCCCAGCAAATGGAAGAACCCCATCGCCATGTAGACCATCAGCAATCCCGACGCCATCGGCGAAATGAACACCCCGAACCGCTCGTCCACCCGGTTGCGCGTCCACAAATACCCGAACAACCCGTACACCACCCCGCTCATCCCGCCAAATCCCGCTCCCCCGGTCGCATACTGCGCCAAGTTCGACACCAGCGCAATCGCCGCCACCACCCCCAAAAACCGCCATGTGCCCGTCCGGCTTTCCAGCGCATTGCCGAAGTCGTTCAGCCAAAGAACGTTGAACAGCAGGTGCCAAATCGAAAAGTGCAGGAAAACCGGAGTGAACAGCCGCCAGACTTCCCCCGTCGCCACTTCCTTCAGCGAGAGCCAAAACCGCGCCGGATCCACCAGCGTGTAGTTGGAAATCAACAGCCAGCCCACCCACTCGTCGTTTTTCCCGAATTGCGTCAGCAGCCCCGCCACGATGCAGACTCCCAGGATGACCATCGTCGCGCCCCCGCGCCCCATCCGCCAGGCCGTCGTCTCCGCCCGCTTCAGCTTGCGCTGTTCTTCGCGCTCTTCCTTCTGCTCGCCCCGGCGCCGCTCCCGCGCCGCCTGCGTCGCCTGGTGGAACTCCTCCGCGTCCGGCATGCTGCGAAACCGCGACAGCAAGGCCCGGGCCTCCGCCACCCGGTCCTCGTCCACGATCCAAATGGAAAACCCCTCCCCCTTCCCCGGCTCCAGTTGCGCCTCGATGTCATGGACAAAGAGGTAATCCGTAAAAACCCGGGCCCCCTCTTCCGTCTCCAGTTGTCCAATCGGTCTCATGAAATGTGCCAGACTCTACCGTCCAACCCAGGCCTTCGCAATGATATTGCACCATGGGAACAAGCGGACTCGGCCAAAAACCCCCGTGCAGCGCACGGGGGTTCCGGATCGGGGCGACGAAACGCCCGGCATCAATCCTCCGGCGGACAGTCGTCCATCCCGTCCATGGGCGCGTCCTCGGGAGGATACCCCCCGAATCCTGGACCGCCGCGGCCTCCCGGACGGGGGCCTTTGCCCCCCTTGGCATAGGGAAAGTCCTTGAACGCCTCCGGATTCGGCGGCCGTTCGCCCGAGAGAATCTGATCGATCTGCTCGTCGATGCGCTCGCCTCGGCGAACCTTGCCGTCCTCGATCCGGGCCTTCAATTCCCCGAGGCGCTCTTCGGCCTGGGCCAGACGCTCCTCCTGGTGTGCCTGGATGCGGTCGGCGACTTCTCCCAGCTTGGCGCGAAGTTGCTCCACCGCCTCCTTCTTCTTGGTTTCATCGGTTTCGGCTCGGGCCGCCCGGCCCAGCTCGCGGATGGCCCGCATGTCGGCCTTCATTTGTTCGCGCATTTCCGGAGGCATCGGGCCTCCGGCGCGTTCGCCGCGCGGTCCCCTGTCTGCTCGGGGGCCGGGCTGGGCGGAAGCGGCGCCGACCGCCAGGGCGGCGGCCAGAAAGATCAGGATCCGGGTCTTGTTCATGGTTGTTCTCCTGTGGGGTTGGTTTCGGTTCACAATTCGGTCTGCACATAAGCCTCGCCGCTGTCCAGAAAGGCCAACAGTTCTTCCAGTTCGGCGAAATCGGCCTCGAGCGGATCGCTCCACTCCGCTTCCGCCTCGGCGGGGTTTTGGACGGATACCGAAGCCGCGAAACCGCCCCGGTCGCGCCGAGCCATCTGGACTCCCGCGAGAAGCGCCAAAAGAGCCGCTACGGCGCATGCGGTCTTCCATCCGGGGCGGAACACCGGACGGATGGCCCGCTGGACTTTCAGCCGTGCATCGATCTGCGCCGCGACCTCGGAGGCTCCAGGCCCGGCCGGCACCGGAAGGACCGCACCGAACCGTCGCAACTGATCCCGGAACTGTTGGGCGTCCGCCGACGAGGCCAGCTCGGCCTCCAGCACGCGCCGTTGCCGGCGGGAAAGTTCGCCGCTGGATTCAAGCAGGACAAGCCGTTCAAGCTGTTGCGGATTCATGGTCTGGACTCCTGGATTTCGCGGTAGGCGGGCGCAAGATCGGCCCGCAGCCGGGCCAGCGCATACTGCATGCGCCCAAGGGCGGTGTTGATGGAAGTGCGCTGGATGCGGGCGATCTCCTTGAATGGAAGCCCCGCATCCATGCGCAGCCAGAACACTTCGCGCTGCTCGATCGGCAGCCGCGCGGCCGCGGCGGCAATGTGAACGCCCAGATCGCGGCTGGCCGCCTCTTCGGCGGGGGACAACCCGGCCGCCGGCACCCCCTCCACCCACGGCGCACCCCCGTCCTGCCGCGGGGCATCGAGAGAACAATCCGGTTTGCGGCGCCGGGCGGAATCCACGACCAGGTTGTGCGCTATCCGAAACAACCAGCCCGGAAAATTCCGGAGGCGGAAAACGTTCACGTGCTCAATGGCCCGGACCCAGGTTTCCTGGAACCACTCGTCGGCTTCTCCGGAATGAGCGGCAAATCGCGTCAAAAAGGCAAAGAGCGGTCGCCGGTATCTCTCCACCAGGCGGCCCAGCGCTTCCACGTCGCCTCCGCGATAGGCGGCCAGCAGGTGCGCATCCTCGTCTGTTTTGTTCGGGAGAGTGTCCACGGGGGCCTTTCAGAACAGATAACGATCCACATGCCGGGTTTATTGCGCCCCGTCAGCAAAATGTTGTGGCCCGATCTCCTGAAACAGTCGAGCCCGGAATGGTTCGGTGCCTGGAATCAGGGCCCAGAATCAAGTCCGTCGGACGGAACCCAAGGGCCGAATCCGGAAGGGACGGTTTCGTCATTGACGCCCCAACCGGTTCCGCCTATTCCTATTGCGTCGATCGCGGCCCGGCTGAACACCCCCCTTGAGGAACATTTATCCATGAAACTTTCGAAAACGACTTGCGCGACTTGGTTCCTGTGGACTTTCATGGTTGCCGCCCAGGCCGAAACCGTCATCACCCTCCCGGAAGGCGCCACCGAGCACTTTACAGTGCAAAATGCCAGCTTGGCGCCGCTCCTGCGCGCGAACGCCAACGGCATCGTATCCGGAACCAACGTGTCCTTGGGCTCCATGGGCTCCTCCCTTTTCCTCGTCGCCGGCACCCAAACCGTCGCCCGCTTCCTCTCGGACAGCTTCGGCGGCTCCCTCGTGGTCTGTACCAACGAAATTTCCAGCCCTGGGGCCAATTTTATCGCCGGAAAAACCAACCAAATCTTCTTCTCGCCCTATGCATCCATCCTCGGCGGCAGCGAAAATTTCATCGTCTACGCCAACGACCTTGCATCTTACCATTCCGTCATCGGCGGCGGGAACAAGAACGCGATCTACGGCTCGCAAAAAGCCGTCATCGGCGGCGGTAGCCTGAATGTCGTGTCCAACCATGCCCTCTACGCCACCATCGGCGGTGGGTTCCGCAACCAAGTTACCTGCCGCTCGGGCACCATCCCCGGCGGGGAAAACAACCTGGCCGCCGCCTCCAACACCTTCGCCGCCGGCCAATCCGCCCACGCCCTCCATGAAGGCGCCTTCGTCTGGGCCGACCGCTCCGCCACCAACGCCGTCGCCTCGTCCAACGCCAACGAATTCGTCGTCCGCGCCGCCGGCGGCGTCCGCCTCGAAGCCGAACTCGGCGTCGCCCCCCTCCCCAACAAGAAAAACCGCTACGCCGACAACAACATCGTCGCCTGGGCCAATGTGAACGCCAATGGCTCCATCGCCGCCAATCACTTCGGCGTCGAAACCTGCACGTCCTTCGGACAGGGGAATTACGAAATCCTGCTCGACGTCTCCATGGCCTCCCCCGCCACCCTCATCCCTGTCGCCACCGCGAACCTCTTCGGTTTGCCCCTGCCCACCAATGCCGCCAATGCCCGGCTGATCTATGTGGAGCGCACCCTGGAGCCCAACCGATTCATCGTCCGTACCACCACCGGCGCCTTCGTCCCCACCAACACCGCCTTCAACTTCATCGTCACCGGACGCTAACCCCCATGCGCCGCCTCGCTCTATCCCTCCTGCTTCTCGCCCTGGCCACCCGACCCGCCGCCGCCGGCATGGCCGTTTCCAACGGCTCCCTGCGGATCAACGGCGGATCGATCCGCACCGATACCCTGGACATCCGCGGCACGCTCGCAGGGAATGGAACCTTTTCCGCGCCGGTTTCCCGCCTCGCGGGCGTCGCAGCCCCCTGCGGCGAATACGAAGCTGAAACCGGCACCCTGCTTTTCGAAGGTGCGGTCGAATTCGACGGGACCTATGCCTGCGCCGTCAACGGACACGGGGATGTCGACCTCATCCGCGCCACCGGCCCCGTCTCCGGCACCGCCGCCGTCCAGGTCGTCAAACTCCCGGACGCCATCCCCCTCGGACAGGTTATCCTGCAGGGCTCCGCGGACACTTCCTGGACCGGCTTTTCCCTCTCCGACGAACAACAAGGCCTGTTGCGCTTCGATTTCCCCGCTCCCGGCCAACTCGCCCTCACCGACCTCATGGGCGACAGCGACTCGGACCACCTGCCCGATTGGTGGGAATTCGCGTTCTATACCAACCGTACCCTGGCCCTGCCCGGCGACGATGACGACGGCGACCGCTCATCCAACCTGACTGAACTGGGCGCGGGAACCCACCCGCGCGATCCCGCTTCCGTCCTTGCGATCGTCCAAGTCGATTCCGTCGGCGGCCATCGTCTTCGCTGGAATAGCGTCGCTGGCAAAACCTACACCGTCCGAAGCGCCCCTTCCCTCGATGGGGAATTCACTCTGCAGGCATCCGGCCTGCCTGCCACCGCCCCCATCGCCGGCTGGACCCACATCGCTCCGCCTCCATACCCTCTCTTCTATCAAGTGCTCGTCGACCCCTGACGCCTTCGTCCCGCGCAATCACCACAACGTCGAATCCTCGATCGAAACGGTTGACAAGATCGCGCGAATGGTCTTCACTGCGCAAAACATAAACATAACAAAAGGAGCGAGAAACATGAGTATTGCGAAGGAATTCCAGGAATTTGCCGTCAAAGGCAACATGGTGGACATGGCGGTGGGCATCATCGTCGGAGGCGCGTTTGGCAAGATCGTCACTTCGCTGGTGAACGATGTGATCATGCCGCCGCTGGGCATGCTGCTGGGCAAGGTGGATTTCAAGGACCTGGCCATCACCCTCCAGCAGGCGACGATGGATGCCGCCGGTGCCGAAGTCGCGGCCGTCAAGCTCAACTACGGCCTGTTCGTGCAGAACGTCGTGGATTTCCTGATCGTCGCCATCGCCGTGTTCTTGATGGTCAAGGCCATCAACAGCCTCCGCCGGAAACAGGAAGCCGCCCAATAATCCATTCCAGTTCAACCAAAGGAAACAACACATGAAGACCTTTTTGATGATGCTGGCGGCGGCGAGCTTGGCGGTTTCCGTGCAAGCGGCCGAGACGAAATCGGACGAACCCGCCCCCAAAAAAGACGGGTTCACCACCGCCCTGAACGCGGGCCTGACCCTCACCGACGGCAACAGCGACACCCTCGCCGCCAACGTCAGCCTGGTCACCGAAGGCGAACGCCAGGGCTTGGGTTCCGTGCGGGCCGGCGCGGAAGCCAACTACGGGGAAAGCTCCATCCGCCGCACCGTGACCTCGGATGACGGCACCACGACCACCATCACCGACGACAGCGAAAAAACCGTCGACAACGCCAAATTGTTCGCCAACGTCAAGAAAACCCTCAGCCCGCATACCTTCGCCTCGCTCGACGGCTCCGTGCTCTTCGACGACATCGCGCTGGTCGATTACCGCGCCATGCTCGGCCCCGGCCTGGGCGTCTACGTGGTGAAGAACGATAAACGCGAACTGTCGCTGGAAGCCGGCCCTTCCTACGTGTGGGAAAAGGTCGACGGCGAGACCGACGACTATCTCGCCCTGCGCTTCGCCGAGCGCTACACCTGCCAGATCACGAAAACCGCCAAGCTGGTCCAGTCGCTCGAGTACACCCCGGAAGCCAGCGATTTCGACAACTACCTGCTGAATGCCGAAGCCGGGATCGAAGCGGCCATGAACGATCGCCTGACTCTCCGCGTCGTGGTGCAGGAAAAATACGACAGCACCCCCGCCGCCGGCACCGAATACAACGACGTCAGCCTCATCGCCGGCATCGGCCTGAACCTGTAACGCAATTCCGCGTCCCGTTGTCTTCCGTCCGCACCGGCCAAACCGGTGCGGACGTTTTGTCCCCCCACTCTTTCCGTCTTGCCAATCCCCGGACCAACCGCCATTTTCTGTCCGGATGTCCGGCTGTGTTCAACCCCATTCACTATTCACCGAGGAACCCGCCATGAAACTCTCCCCCATGCCCCGGGTCCACATCGGCTCCGATGCCCTCTCCTCGCTTGAATCCCTCCTCGATGACCGCGGCGCTCGCCGCCTCCTCATCCTGACCGGCCCCCATCTCGCCCGGACAGATCATTTCCAGGTCGTCCGCGACCTCGCCGCCGGCGGCGGGCGCGAAGTGCGCGTGTTCGACCAGACCACCCCCGACCCCACCATCGAACTCGCCCGCGAAGCCTCCCGCGAGGCGCGCGACTTCCGCCCGGAGGCCGTCGTGGCCATCGGCGGCGGCAGTGTGCTCGATACCGCCAAGATCGTGGCGGCCGCCCTCACCAATCCCGGCGATGTCCGCGACTTCCTCGGCACCGACCGCATTCCCCGCCCCGCCGCCCCGCTCATCGCCATCCCTGCCACCTCGGGAACCGGCAGCGAAGTCACCAACATCTCCATCCTCACCGATCCCGGGGCCGGCCTCAAAATGGCGGCGGTGTCCGACCACCTCATCCCCCAGGCCGCCCTCCTGGTCCCCGAACTCACCTTCAGCATGCCCCCCGATGTCACCGCCGCCACCGGCCTCGATGCCTTCTGCCACGCCGCGGAAGCGTTCACCTCCCTCCGGCACAATCCCTATAGCGACGCCTTGGCGCTCCAGGCCCTGCGCCTCATCCGGACCCACCTGCTCCCCGCCCGCCGCCAGCCCCGCGACCGCACCGCGCGCGAAGGCATGCAACTCGCCGCCCTGCTAGCGGGACTCGCCTTCAATAATTCCAGCGTCACCGCCATCCACGCGTTCTCCTATCCCCTCGGCGGCGTCTTCCACGTCCCCCACGGACTCGCCAACAGCCTGATGGCCGAACCCGTCTTCCGCCACAACGCCGCCGCCGCCCCCGACCGCTTCGCCGACCTCGCCGAAGCCTGGACCGGCACCCGTTCCGTCGACGCGTTCCTCCAGAACCTCCGCCAACTGCGCACCGACCTCGGACTCCCCCTCACCCTGCGCGCCGCTGGCATCCCCGAAACCGCCCTCCGCGACATGGCCGGCAACGTC
>CAYODC010000024.1:0-5057 GCA_964402575.1 uncultured Verrucomicrobiota bacterium | reverse complement strand
CCGCGCCCATCACCCCCGCCGACGCCCTCCGCATCTTCCAGGAAGCCTACGGCCCTTGATCCTTCGGCCGAATCCACGGACTCCCAATCCCGCCCAGCCTTAAAACCGGCCCCCCAACCCGATGGTCAGTCCGGCCAAGTGGCAATCCAGATCCTCCGCCCGGCGGACATCGTCGTCAATCCGGTAGGCCCCCGTGCGATACCCCACCCGGACATGGAAATGCTCGGAAAACTGGTAGCGCAACTGCGGAAACAATTCATACACCCATTTCGAATCTCCACCGCCCCCCACCGCGAAAACCGGACTCAGCGACAGCCCATGGATCTTGGACGCCAACAACGGCACGGACGGCCAGAGGAAAAACATGGGATCGGTAATGTCGGCCGTGCCGCGCTCCACCTCCTCCCCCGCCATGACCAGCTCGTTGTCCATGTGAACGTTGCGCACCCCCACTGCCACCGTGAAACTCTGCCCCGGCTTCCACCCGTCCAGCCGGTAGCCCACGGCCAACTGCGCCAACAGCCATTCGGAATCCAGTTCTCCCCGCCGGGCTGGATCCTCCGCGTCTTCCACTTCCGGCCTCGGCCGCATGAAATCCAACTGCATCCCCGCCACCCACCGGCCATGCTGCGCCAGCGCAAACAGCGAGCCACCCGCATCCACGTCGTCCAACGGCCCGCCGGACCCCGGATTCAGCTTCAGCGTCCTCCCGTTCATGTCCACATCCCCATCCAGCGCCGACAACCACAAATAGGGCGTCACTTCAAATTCCCACTTCGGCGGCTCGTCCGCGATCGCGGCCAATCCCGCCGCCCATGCCAGCCCGGCCCACAGCCATCCCATCCTCTGCGTCTTCATTCGTGTCCTTGCGTTCCTTCGCCCTCGCGGCGGCGCTTCGCTCCAATCCCAGCCTCTGGAAGGTGGTACCATAGAAGATCCAATGCCGGCTCACAAGCCCGGAACGCCCATCCGTTGCATCCCGCCCCTTCCCGTGATACGCTCCCGGCATCGGCGTCAGGAGATTCCCCATGCTCGGTGCCCTCGCGGGCGATATCATCGGCTCGGTCTACGAAAACTTCCGGACCAAGAACAAGGAATTCCGGCTGTTCACTCCTTTCTCCACCTTTACCGATGACACCGTCCTGACCGTGGCCGTGGCGGACGCCATTCTCCGGGGCGTCGATTACGGCCCCACCCTCAAGTCCTACGCCCGCCGTTTTCCCCTCCGCGGCTTCAGCCCCGGCTTCCTCCGCTGGGCACTCTCCCCTTCGGACGCTCCCGGAAACAGCTTCGGCAATGGCTCCGCCATGCGCGTCAGCCCTGTCGCCCACGCCTTCCAGAACGAAGCCGATGTGCTCGAACAGGCCCGCCTCAGCGCGGCCTGTTCCCATGGCCACCCCGAAGGCATCCGCGGCGCCCAGGCCACGGCCCTGGCCATCTTCATGGCCCGCAATCACGCCTCGAAACCCGAAATCCGCACTGCCATCTCCCATCGCTTCGGCTACGACCTCTCTCCAACCATCGAAGACATCCGTCCGGACTATTCTTTCGATCCCACCTGCCCGGGATCCGTCCCCCAGGCCCTGATCGCGTTCCTGGATTCCTGCGGCTTCGAGGACGCCATCCGCAACGCCGTTTCCCTCGGCGGGGATGCCGACACCCAGGCCGCCATCGCCGGAGCCGTCGCCGAGGCATTTTACGGATCGGTTCCGGAGCCCATCCTGCGCGAAATCTCCCCCCGGCTGAACCCGGAATTCCTGGCGATTCTCGTGCCGTTTTACCGCCGTTTCGGCACGCCGCCGATGCTCCGGCAGGCCCTCGCCCTCGGTCCACCCAGTCAATCGCCCCCCCTCGGCCATACGAATGCGGTTGATTCCAACCCGCCGGAGTCCTAGAAACAAGCCGTGAATCCGTTCCCCACCGGCCGCTGGCGCCAGCAGATCATGCTCTCCGAGGAGAGCGGCGTTTTCGTGGTCGGCAGCCTCATGCTTGTCGCCTGGATCGTCTCCATCGCCGGACTGTGGTTTCTGGGCCATCCCTGGGAGCAATGGGTCATCATGGGCTTCACCGAGCTCATCCTCGGCCGCGGCGTCGCCATCGCCAAGGCGGTCGAAATGGGCATGCACCCCGGCCTGGTCATCCTGCTGGCCACCTACGTGGACGCCGTGACCGTTTTCCTTCTCTATCCCGTGCTCATCCTCGCCTGCCGCAACCTCGTCGAAGGCCGCCCCGTGGACCGGCGCATGCGCGGCATCATCGAATCGGCCGAAAAAAACGTCACCCGCTTCGCCCAGTACAAGATCGCCGGCATCTTTCTCTTCGTCTGGCTGCCGTTCTTCATGACCGGCGTCGTGGTCGGCGCCGTGCTCGGCTACCTGCTGGGCCTCAAGACCTGGACCAACATGGCCACCGTGGTTGCCGGCACGCTCACCGCCGCCATCTGCTGGCTCTACACCTACGACCATCTCTATGGCTGGTTCGCCCAAATCCATTCGCAAATCCCCGTCCTCTTCACCACCCTGCTGATCGCCACCCTGGTCATCCATCGCCTCTGGCAGGAAACCCGCAAACGCCGTCCATAGCCCCCCCCTTCATTGATTTTTCATCCGCCTGCGGTATTTTTCCCATGGAGTCGGGCGGCCGAGCCTCGCGACGTCCCGTTGCCCGTCAAGCGATCGAGCGAACGCGGTTGACGCAATAGTAGGAACGGACATCCCCTCCCCGCCCGAATCCACCCTTCGTCTTCACCACCCCCTTCCCCCCCGGCCAATACTCCATTGTTTTATAAAACAATGGATATCCAACCCGCCCTTCGGGCCCATCAATCCACGGCAACCGTGACGGCGACTCTTCGCATGGCGGCTCGTGCAACCCTCCCTTGCCGTCACAAAACCCGCGCTTCAATACCACCGCGGGCAAGGCCCAGGGCCAATACATCCATACTCCCCAAAACGGCCCCAAGACAACGGCCTTGTCACGCCAAATTCGCAAGCGGCGCAACGGTTCGCAAGCGCCGGACAACGATTCTCGGGCCTGGCGCCTGTTGGGGAATCCCTCCATTCGATTTTCCGGTCTGGCGATTCGGGTCGGCGTTGGCGTTTCTTTCGCGGCGCTTGCGACTCTTGCGTAACATGAATCGAAGGATGTGGATGCGTGGGGCCTGGGGCAAGGCCCTATCTCTGGCGTTTCAGAACGACATAGAACCCCATGGGCTGTTGCCCGGCCGGCTTGATGCGAACCAGTTCCAGCAGCATCCGATCCGGCGCCAGCAACGTGAAGGCGAATTTCACCCCCGGCTTGACCATGATTCCCGTCCTGCCCGAGGCGTGCAAACTGCCCACCATCGGGTCCCACCATGTCCGGTCGCCCGTCTGGCCCGTGATCGGATCAATGGGATTCCAAACATTCTCCGCCCAAACCAGCCGACCTTCTTGACGGTTGACGTCGATGCGAACCGAACTGTCCACTACGCCATCCGGCTGGGCATACCGACACCCGCCCTCCCAGACCCCGAGGAGATCCGGCACGGCCCCGGCGGGCTCCACAAGTTCATCCGCGCGGTTGCGCCCCAGAACCCCGGACAACGCCGTGATGTTTTCCACGGAACCGCCAAACCGGATAAATTCCACTTCGCATCGTTCCGCATCCAACTGCCGAAGCGAGAAGCAGGCGTCGGCCTTCACCAAAACCCCTTTCGTTCCCATGGCGTCCAGCCCGCCCGTAAGACGATCCCGGACTTCGTCTGCCCCCGGCTGGCCCGTGGCGGAATCCACCGGATGCCAGATGTCATCCACCCAGAGCAGCCGGCCCGCCTGACGGACCGTCTCCAGCCGCAGGACATCCTTCACCGGCCCCATGGGCCCTGGCGATTGCACCGCGCCACTCCAAATGCCGGACAGATCCGGCACGGAAAGGTCTGGCAGGGATGTCTCCTCTTCCCCGCGGCTAAGCTCGGCAAAGAAACCGGCCGGCGCATCCGGGAAAACACGGGTACACTGGACCTCCATCCGGTTCTCCCCGTCCAGCTGGAACGAAAACCACGTGTTTTCCTTAACCAACACCCCGCGGCGGCCATCGGGAGCCAGCCCCCCCAGCAACCGGTCGCGCCGGGGAGGGGCCACCCACTTCCCGCCGTCTGGGCTGCGCGGATGCCAGACATCCCACGCCCACAACAGTTCGCCTTCCTGGCGCGTCACCTCGATTTGAAACGCCGCCTCCGCGGGCCCGCTCTCCCGAAGAACCCGGGAATGCCCCTTCCACGTCCCCCGCAGGTCCGGCATCGCGTCCATCCCGGCGCCGAAAGCCCCCGCGGCCATGACGCTCGACAAAACCCCGGCCAGGACCCATCCCCTTCGAACCACCCCGGATCGGAAAGGCATGCAAGATGACGCTGTTTTCATGGTTTTCTACCCTCAGTGAAACCAAAGCCAATAGCACATCCCCTCGATCTGGAGAAGCCCTATCGCCCGGGCAATCCGCGCAGCCTTTCTACTTCGTCACGGCAAAGGCGATCCGCTCCGGATGGTCGGGATCGAAATCGGCCTCGACCCGGGATCCGTCCGGAATCTCGCCGGCCAGCACTTTTGTCGCCAGTTCGTCCAGCACCAATCGCTGGATGACGCGCTTCAGCGGCCGCGCCCCGAAGGCGGGGTCGTAGCCCTCGCCCGCCAGCTTCTCGGCGGCGGCCTCCGTCACATCGAGCCGGATGCTCTTCTCGGCCAGGAAACCCTGCACTCGCTGGATCTGGATAGCGACGATCCGGCGCAACTGGTCGAGTCCCAGGCTCCGGAACAGGATGACCTCGTCCACGCGGTTGAGAAATTCGGGACGGAAGTTCTGGCGCAGCGCCCCCAGCACCGCCTTCTCCATCTCCGCGTATGCCGGCTGCCCGCGCTTCATCCGCGGATGCTTCTCGATTGCCTCCTGGATCGCCGCGCTGCCAAGGTTCGACGTCATGATCAGCACCGTGTTCTTGAAGTCCACCGTGCGCCCCTGCCCGTCGGTCAGGCGCCCGTCGTCGAGAATCTGCAGCATCACGTTGAACACGTCCGGATGCG
>CAYODC010000023.1:0-15006 GCA_964402575.1 uncultured Verrucomicrobiota bacterium | reverse complement strand
CCGCCAACGCCCGCGCTCGCATTTTTCCACGGTGTGGAAAACTTTTTTCCACAGTGTGGAAAACCGCGCGCGCCCAGGGGGATGGAATCATGCGTCCTCCAGCACGTGGCGGATCTTGCCGATGAGGGCCGCGGCGGTGAAGGGCTTGTGAACGAAGTGCACGCCGTTGGCCAGGGCGCCTTCGCGGACGAGGATGTTGGCCGCGTGGCCGGACATGAACACGCAGCGCAGGTCCGGGCGGATCTCGGCAAGGCGGCGGGCCAGGTCGCGCCCGTTCAGTCCGGGCATGACCACGTCGCTCAGCAGCAGGTCGATGCCGCCAGGATGGCGCTCGGCGATGCTGACGGCTTCGGCGGGCGACTCGGTCGCCAGCACCGCAAACCCCTGGTGTTCGAGCAAGGTGCGAACCATGTGGAGGATGGCCGGCTCGTCCTCCACCAGCAGGATGGTGCGGCGGGAGGCTTCGCCGGAGGGACGGGGCCGTTCGGCGGGAACCGGCGGGGCGGCATCGTGGCGGGGCAGGTGGAGGGTGAAGGTGGTGCCCTTCCCCGGCGTGCTGTCGACGCCGATGAAGCCGTCGTTCTGCTTGATGATGCCGTAGACGGTGGCCAGCCCCAGGCCGGTGCCCTTGCCCACCCCCTTGGTGGTGAAGAATGGCTCGAAAATGTGCTGCAGGGTGCCGGCATCCATGCCCCGCCCGTTGTCCTGCACCGCCAGCCACGAATAGGTGCCGGGAACCGCGCCCGCGAAGGCCGCGCAATCCTGGTCCTCGAACCGGGAAGATCCGGTGGAGATGACGATCCGGCCCGGGCCGCCGATGGCGTCGCGGGCGTTGACGCACAGGTTGACCAGGAGCTGGTCGATCTGGGTGGGGTCCATGCGCACCTGGCCGGCGCCGGCGCCGGGGTGCCAGTCGACTTCGATCTCTTCGCCGATCAGGCGCTGCAGCATGTGAAGCATGCTCTCGACGGTGTCGTTCAGCGCCAGCACCCGGGGCGCCACCGTCTGCTTGCGCGCGAAGGCCAGCAACTGGCGCGTCAGGGCCGCGGAACGTTCGGCGGCCTTGCGGATTTCGACCAGTTCGCCATAGAGCGGCATGTCCGGGGGCGTGGATTCGATGGCCAGCTCGGTGTTGCCCAGGATGACGCCGAGCATGTTGTTGAAGTCGTGCGCGACGCCGCCGGCCAGCTGGCCGATGGAGTCCATCTTCTGGGCCTGGGCCAGCTGGGCCTCCAGCCGTTCGCGCTCGGCCTGCGCGCGCTTGCGTTCGGTGGTGTCCAGCGCATAGCCGGTGGTGCCCAGGATGGCGCCGTTGGTGTCGCGGACGGGCTGCTTGATGGTCTCGAACCAGCGCGTCTGGCCGCCGGCGTGGATCGGCTCCTCCACCACGGTGCCCTGGCCGCTCTGCAGGATGCGGCGGTCGTCAGCGATGTAGTTCTCGGCCAGCTCGCGAGGCCAGACATCCAGATCCGTCTTGCCCTGCACCTGGTCGGGAGACTCCCGTCCGCAGGCCCGGGCGAAGGCGGTGTTGACGGCGAGGAACCGCCCGTCGGCGTCCTTCAACCACACCAGGCCGGGCTGGTTTTCGATGATCGCGTTGAGATAGGATTCCCGCGTCCGGAGGGCTTCGGCCGCGCGCTTGCGCCCGGTGACGTTCAGGAACAGGCCGTCCCATGACACGCCGCCGTCGGGAAGGCGCGTGGGCCGCGCCCGGCATTCGATCCACGCCTCCCGTGTCCGCATGCGGTAGCGGAAAGTGCATTGGAAAGGGGCCAGGTTCCGAGCCGATTCCTCGGTCGCAACCTGGATCCGTTCCCGGTCGTCGGGATGGATCCGTTCCAGCATGACCCGGTAGTCCCGCAGGGCTTCCTGCGGATCCACGCCGGTGAGCGGCTCCGAATTCTCGCTGATGTAGGAAAAGGCGTAGTCGCCCCCGGGGGAGCGCGTGAACTGATAGACGACGGCGGGCGAATTCTGCACCAGCCGCCGGTAGCGCGCTTCGCTCTCGCGCAGATCGCCGACACGCTGGACAAGGCGCTTCTTCAGCCCGTAGTTGATGCCCGCCAGGCCCGCCACCAGCAACACCAGGAACCACCCGGCCAGCCAAAGCAGGCGGCGCGTTTCCGCATCCAGGCCCGGCTCGGCGTCGAGCGAAATCCACTCGCTGCGGATGGCCGCGAGTTCGTGCTCGTCGAGCGCGTCGAGGGCCTTGCGGATCGCGTGGAACAGCAGGGGATAGCGCCGGCTGACGCCCATGCGGAAGTCGAATACGTAGTCCGTCTTGCCGGTGACCCGCAGCTTGGGAATGCCCAGGGTGTCGATGAAGTACGCGGCCACGGCGAGGTTCTCCACGAACGCGTCGAATTCGCCGAACGCCACGCCCTGCAGGCCGGCGGGCACGTCGGGCACCGCAACGATATCCATGCGGATCCGCTTCGCCTGCTCCCGCATATACTGCTCGGTGGTGAAGCCGGCGACCACGCCGACCCGGCGCCCCGCCAGTTCATCGACCGACCGGAATCCCTCCCGGCCCTGGGACGTGATGATGACCGCCGGCACCAGGAGGTAGGGTTTCGTGAACAACACGTAGTCCTCGCGGCCCGCCGCCCAGGCGATGGTCGGGGCGATCGCGCATTCGCCGGACTGGAGCTTCTTCAGGTGCGCGGTCCAGTCGCGGGAGGGTTTGCGCACGAACTGCACGCCGAGCATCTGCTCGATCCGGGCGCACACGTCCGCGCCCATGCCCGTGAAGTCGCCGGTCTCGTTGCCAAACTCCAGCGGGGGAAAGGTCATGTCGTAGAACAAGGTGAGCTTGTCCGGATTCTGCTGGAGCCACTCGCGCTCCTCGTCCGTCAGCCCGATCTCCCGCGCCGGCCCGCCCCGGACCGCGATCGCGCCGGCCGCCAGGATCGCCAGCGCAACGGTCAGCCGCCCGCCCGCCCGGCGCCATCTGGAACCCGGACGGATCATGCCGGCCCGCCTTCTTCTTCGCTCCGGGCCGGGGCGTCCATGGCTTCGCGCACCTTGTCCATCAGCGAACGCGCGGTGAACGGCTTGTGGATGAAATGGACGTGGCTGCCCAGCACGCCGTGCTGGGCGAGGATGCCGGCCATGTGGCCGGACATGAACAGGCAGCGCAGCCCCGGACGCATCTGCTGGAGGCGGCGGGCCAGTTCGCGCCCGTTCATGTCGGGCATCACCACATCCGTCAGCAGCAGGTCGATGTTCCCGGAGTGCTCGCGGGCCAGGCGAATGGCCTCGGCCGGCGATTCGGCCGCCAGCACCGTGCAGCCCCAGCGCTCCAGCAGGTGCCGCACCATCTGCAGGATCGCCGGCTCGTCCTCCACCAGCAGCACCGTCCGGCTCCCGGGCCCCAGCGTGGAACGCGCGGGGACGGATTCCGGAACGGGTTCCCCCTCGGCTTCGCTGCGGGGCAGATAGATCGTGAACGCGGTGCCCCGGCCCGGCGTGCTGTCGACGCCGATGAATCCCCGGTTCTGGCGGACGATGCCATAGACCGTCGCGAGGCCCAGGCCGGTACCGCGGCCGGCCCCCTTCGTGGTGAAAAACGGCTCGAAAATGTGCTCCAGCGTTCCGGTGTCCATGCCGTGCCCGTTGTCTTCCACCGCGATCCACGCATAACGGCCGGGAAAGGCCCCCGGCCGGCGGGTACAGGCCGCCTCGTCGAACACCGCCGCACCCGTGGAAATGGCCACCCGTCCTTCGGCGCCGATGGCGTCCCGGGCATTCACGCACAGGTTGACGAGGATCTGGTCGATCTGCGAGGGGTCCATCTCCACCCGGACCCCTTCCGCCACGGGCCGCCAATCCACCGCGACGCTTTCGCCGATCAACCGGCGAATCATCTTGAGCATGCCCTCGACGGTTTCGTTGAGATCGAGCACCCGGGGGTCCGCCGGCTGCTTGCGGGCGAAGGCCAGCAACTGCCGGGTCAGGTTCGCCGAACGCTCCGCGGCCTTCCGGACCTCCAGCAGCTCGGCGTGAAGAGGCTGGTCCGGCGACAGGGACTCCAACGCCATTTCCGTGTTGCCCAGAATGACGCCCAGCATGTTGTTGAAATCGTGCGCGACGCCCCCCGCGAGCTGGCCGATGGAATCCATCTTCTGCGCCTGGACCAGCTGGGACTCCAGCATCTGGCGCTCTTCCTCGGCCAGCTTGCGCTCGGTGATGTCCAGTTCGATGCCGTCCCAGAGGATCTCCTCGCCGGCCAGGCGCGGCGTCGAGGTCAGCATGATCCACCGGGTTTCCCCGGACGGCAGCCGGATGCGAACCTCGGCGGTGAATCGATTCAGAGTGGCCCGCGACTGATCCAGGGCGCGGGCCATCAGCGGCCGGTCCTCTTCGATCACCTGGCCGTAGAGCCGTTGCGGATCGGCCATGATGTCGGCCGCCTGGATGCCATGGATGCGCTCGACGCTTTCGCTGATATAGGTGAACCGCCGCTGGCCGGTCGAGGGGTTGACGGCCAACTGGTAGACCAGGGCATCCGCAAGATTCTGGCTCAGCGTGGCCAGGCGCTGCTCGGCCTCGAGCCGGGCCGAGGTCGCCTGATGCTCGCGGGTGAGGTCCCGGAAGCTCAGCACGACCCCGCGCAGGTGGCCGTCCGGCGCGCGGATCGGGGCGGCGCGGGCCTGGATCCGGCGCTCGGCGCCGTCGCGGGCCAAGAGCCCCACGGAGCCGGACGGTTCCGCCGGGGCGCCGCCCTGCAGGATGGAATCCGCGGGATTCGCCAGGGGCTCGCGCGTGCCCGGCCGGATGGGGCGAAAGACCTCCGCCAGCGGCCGCCCGATCGCCTCCGCCTGCGGCCAGCCGGTGAGCGCCTCGGCCACCCGGTTCATGCGGGCGACGCCGCCGCGCACGTCCGTGGCGATGACCCCGTCGCCGATGGACTGCAGCGTGATGTCCAGGTCCGCCTCGCGGGCGCGTAGCTGATCGACGGTCTCGCCGAGAATCGAGGCCAGCGAGTCCAGTTCCAGCACCCGGCAGGGACGCAGCGGCGCGGGAATGCCGCCCGCGGCAATCGCCCGGGCAAAGCCCATCAGGCGCCGCACCGGACGGGTGACCCACCGGGCGAACAGGGCGGAGGCGCCGATCGCCGCCGCCAGCACCAGCGGCAGCAGACCCAGCAGGTCCTCGCGCAGTTCCCGTTTCAGGGAATCCACCGCGGGCACCGTGTCGTAGCTGACCAGGCGCAGGCGATCGTCGGGGGTCCGGGGAAAGGACTGCACGCCGCTAACCCAGTCGGGCGGGGGGATTCCCGCGCGCGCACCGGGGGGCGTTTCCACGGTCGAGGCCAGCAGCCGGCCATCCAGCATCAGCGCATAGCCGGCCGCGCCGGTGGACTGCTGCAGGCGGTCCAGCAGCGCCGCGTTGCCATCCAGCCGGACGCCTCCGTGCAGGATGCCCCTCTCCTCCCCCGTCGAGGGATCGGTCATCGGCAGGCTGTGGACCAGGATCGCCGCCCCCCCCTGCCCGCGGATGGCCCAGCCCACGGACAGGTCGGACGCGCCGGGCAGCGATTCATCGAAGGCCTCCGGCAAAACGATCCCATGTCCGGCCACCCGGGTCCAGGCCTCGTCGGCCCAGCGGACCGCCAGCACGTCCAGCGCGGACGCGCCGCGCTCCGGCTGCACTTCGCGGCGCAGCCATTCCTCCGCGCCGTCCCCGGCGGCGGGCAACTGCACCGCCAGCCGCTCCAGGACGCGCTCCCACTGCCGCAGGTGCTGGTCGACGGCCAGGGCCGCGAGGGCGTTGGCGTTCTGGACCGTCCGGCGGCGGTCCTCCCGCGCCAGGCCCTGCGAGCGCCAGCGGAACACCGCGCAGGCCGTGCCGATCGAAGCGGACAGCGCCAGCAGCAGCAGCCCGAAAATCAGGACGGCGAACGGAACAGGCGCCTTGCGCCGGCGCCGACGGGCGGACCGTTTCTTCTGGGCCAGGTCCACGCTCACAGCTCGCCGGGGTCGCTCACCGCCTGGATGACGCTGTTGACCAGCTCTTTCATGCTGAACGGTTTCTGGATGAACTTGGCACCCGGCCCCAGGACGCCGCGCTGGGTCAGCGTTTCATCCGTATGGCCCGACATGAACAGGCATTTGAGCCCGGGTTGGTCCGAACGGAGCTTGTCGGCCAGCTCCTTCCCGCCCATCTCCGGCATGATGACGTCGGTCATCAGCAAATCCACCTGGCCGGGATTCTCGGCCGCGAGCCGGATGGCTTCGCTGGGCGAGCCGGCGGAAAGCACGCGGTAGCCCCGGCGCTCGAGCATGTTGCGCGTCATGTTCAGCAGCGAGGCGTCGTCCTCCACCAGCAGGATGGTTTCATGGACGGGCTCGAACTGCATGCCGTCGCGGTCGCGCGGCACCGGGCGGCTCTTGGCGGAATGCCGAGGCAGATAGATATAGACCGAGGTGCCCCGCCCCGGCCGGCTTTCCACCTCGATGAATCCGTTGTTCTGCCGAACAATGCCATAGACCGTCGGCAGGCCAAGGCCGGCGCCCTGGCTGAGGTCTTTCGTGGTGAAGAAGGGCTCGAAAATATGCGTGAGCATCTCGGCGTCCATGCCGCAGCCGTTGTCCGTCACGGCCAGCCGCACGTAGTCGCCAGGCACCACCCCTTCGTGGCCGGCGCAGGCGGCTTCGTCCAGCGTGGCCGGGCTGGTTTCGATCGCAATCCTCCCGCCCGCCGAAATGGCGTCGCGCGAATTCACGCACAGGTTGACGAGGATCTGCTCGATTTGGGATGGATCCATCTTCAACGGGCCGACCTGCTTGTCCGGCACCCAGGCCAGGACGATGTTCTCGCCGATGAGATGCTTCAGCATCGTCAACATCGAATAAATGGTGTCATTGAGGTCGAGGACGCGGGGGACGATGGTTTGCTTGCGGGCGAAGCCAAGCAACTGGCGGGTCAGGCCCGCCGAACGGTCGGCGGCCTTATGGATTTCCTGGAGTTCGGCATGAAGCGGCGTGGACGGATCCGCCTGGCTCAGGGCCAGCTCGGTATAGCCGATGATGACGCCCAGCATGTTGTTGAAGTCGTGCGCCACGCCGCCGGCCAGCTGGCCGATCGTCTCGAGCTTCTGCGCCTGCAGCAGCTTGGCCTCGAGCTTGGCCTTTTCCACCTCGGCCTGCTTGCGGTCGGTGATGTCGTTGGCAATGCCCATGCGCACCAGGCGTCCGTCGGTCCAGGCAATGGCGTTGACCCGGACCTCGTACCAGCGGCCGCTGGCGGGATCCTGATACTGCCAGTGCCGCGGGGGCTTCGGATTCCCTTCGGCGTCCGCCAACTGGTCGTCCGGACAGATTTCCCCGGAATCGCCGATGCCCTGGAGATTCTTCCAGGCCATCTGGTGGTCGCTGTCGCCGCAGAGCTGCCGGCCGCATTCATTCAGGAACAACAGCTCGTGGTCGGGCATGTCCGCAATGGTGACGATGGCCTCCATGCTGTCCATGACGGTGGCCAGGCGGTCGGTCGACGCCATCATCTGCTCCTCGGCGCGCTTGAGGTCGCTGATGAAGCGAGCCTGCTGCACGTTCTGGTAGGCGTAACTGGAATACTGGGCGGCCAGGGTCGCCAGCATGCGGGCCACGCTCTCGAACTGCTTGCGCGACATGGCCGGCACTTCGTGGAAGGCTTCGGCCAGCTGGTTTTCATCGGCGCCGATCTGGCGCGCATAGGCGCGAATGCTGTCCTCGCCCATGGTTTCGTCGCGGACCTGCCCGATGAGCCAGTTGGCGATGTGCCGTCCGCCGACCTTGATGCCGGCGCCGGCGTCCCAGATGCCCCCGCTGAGGCAGGGCTGGATGGTGAACCCCCGCGCGCAGTTGCCGCCGATGATCGAGTCGGATCGGTAGCAGTTGGCGCGGCCGGCCTCGGTGGAGCGGATCAGGTTGCACAGGCGCGTGAACCGGCTGGGCCGCGTGATGGGTTCGCCGTCCACCCGGGTGATGATCGAGGCCACCCCGGTGGCCTCCGCGAATTCGTCCTGCAGCCGCTGCAGCTCGGCGAGGTTGAACAGATCCTCCACTTCGATGCCCTCGGGACTGTCCAGCGGCCGGACCAGGGCCAGCATGCGCCGGTCGAGCGCCTCTTCCATCCGCTTGCGGTCGGAAACATCCCTTCCCACAAACTGGTATTCGGCGACATGCCCCTCTTCGTTGGCCAGGGCCTGGCACGTCCACTCCACCCAGACCGGAGGCCCGCCGGGCATCTCGACGGCATGGACAAACGTCCGCGACTTGGCGCCGGCGGAAAGCATCGAAATCGTTTCCTGCAGGCCGCCGCGGTTGGCTTCGGGCACCAGGTCCAGGAACGAGGTGCCCACGTGCCCCGCGCCGGAAGGCTCGAAGAACCGCGCAAACGCGGGGTTGGCATACGTCAGGCGGGTGTCGGACCCGAAGCGGCAGATCAGCTCCTGCTGGGTTTCGAGCACCGAGGCCAGGCGCTCCTCGCTCCGGCGCAGCTCCTGGGTGCGCTGCTCCAGCAGCTTGGGCACGCGCATCAGCGCCCGCTCCCGGCGGGCCCGGGCGCACAGCTCCAGGAGATAGCGGGGATCGAAGGGCTTGCACAGATAGGCGCTGGCGCCGCGCTTGATCCAGTCCAGCGACAGCTCCGGCCGCAGGTCGCCCGTGATCATGATGCACACGCAGCCCGGCCGTTCCTCGCGGATGCGGTCCAGCAGGACATCGCCCGTGCCGTCGGGCAGCCCGTAATCGATGACGGCCACCTCGTAGTCGGTCTTGGAGAAGGCGTCCATGGCTTCCCGCAAGGTGGCCACCGTGTCCGCCCGATAGTTGGCGGCCAGGAAATCCCGCCGGAGCAGATCCGCTACCGTCCGGCTATCCTCGAGAATCAGCACCCGCGGGCGGTTGAGCGGACGAACCCCCAGCAGCAGGGCCTGGACCTTTTCAATGAACCGCTCGGGCGCCGCGGGAAACGCCAGAAAATCGTCCGCCCCCAGGTCTGCGGCAATCTGGACGGGCTCGTCCCCTGCGAACGTGGCCGACACCACGAGGATCGGAACCGTGTTGAACGCCGCGTATTCCGGCGAGCGCAGCAACCGGCAGAACCCCCAGCCGTCGATGCCCGGCATGTGGACGTCGCTGATGATGATCGCGGGCGGATGCTGGGGGTCCATGGCGGCCAGGGCGGCTTCCGCCCCGGAATAGCCCTTCGGTTCCACCCCCGCTTTCTTCGCCAGGCCGGTCAGAATCTGCAGTTGAATCCGGTCGTCGTTGACCACCACGGCCGTGGGGGAGGAGAACTTCATGATGCGTTCACTTTCATATGCTGCGGCGATGGACTCCACCGGTCGAACTGACCGGCCATAATATGTTTAAAGGATAACCTTAATATTTCCCATATCTTTCCGCAACTTCTTCCTGCGGGTTCCGTACGGCGCCCAGGACGGGCCCGCCCATCCCCCTTCCCCCCCCCGCCTCCCCCCGCCAACTCGGGCGGCCCAGCCCTCATGGCATGCACCCTGCTAACTATTTCGGCAATCATGGATGCGATCGACACATTGCTCACCCAGGTCCTCGACGGAACCGCCACCCGGAACCGGGCGCTGGCCAACAATATCGCCAACGCCACGACGGCCGGCTACCGCCGCCGCGATGTCGACTTCCTTTCTGAATTGAAGACCGCCATGGAGTCCGAGAATCCACAGGATCTGAAGGCGTGGCAGCCCAAGATGCAGACCTCCCGCCACGAAATCCCCATCCGGCTGGAAAAGGAGTTCGCCCTGCTGGCCGAAAACCAGTTGCTCTACCAGACATCGGCGGATATGTTGTCGAGGCGGTATGCCCGCCTGAAGTCGGCCATTTCAGGCAAGGTTCAGTAATTGCAAGGAGTTACGATCATGGCAGACCATAGCTTAATGCCGGCGTTGGGGGTTTCCGCCAGCGCCTTGGATGCGCAAAGCCACCGCATGCGCGTCATCGCCGCCAACATCGCCAACGCCCACACTACCCGCGACGCCAACGGCAACGTCTACCGTCGCCGGGATGTCGTCTTCGCCTCCGAACTCGACAAGAATATCGGCAGCCGCCGGCGCGATCCCTCCGAGCTCAAAGGCGTCCGCGTGGCCCGCACCGTGGAAGACAATACCCCCCTGCGCCGGATGTACCGCCCCGGCCATCCCGACGCCGATCCGGAAGGATTCGTCACCATGCCCAACGTCAATCCCATGGAAGAAATGGTGGATCTGATGGTGGCCAATCGTTCCTACGAGGCAAATGTTGCCGCCATGAAAACCACCCGCGCCCTCGCCCAAAAAGCCCTGGAGATCGGAAGATGAGCCCACTCGATGCCTATGACCCCATTCAAGGCGCCGCTGCGCCCGGCCTGCCCCTGTCCCCCGATGCCGCCCAACGGGATCCGGAGAAAGGTCCGTCGTTCCAATCGATCCTCGGCGACCTCGTCCGCGAAGTGAACGGTCTCCAGGAAGACGCCAGCCGCTCCATCGAAGGCCTCGTGACCGGCGAAACCCAGAACGTCCACGACGTAACCACGCGGATGGCCGAGGCCGGCGTCGCGTTCGATTTGATGATGGAAGTGCGCAACAAGCTGCTGGACGCCTACCAGCAGATTCTCCAGATGCAAGCCTAGGCCGCAGGAGGATGTGAACCATGCTAGGGGCCGTGTCATTGCTGTTTCGCCAAATCGGGGCGGTGTGGAGCCACTTCGGAATCAACCAGAAGGTCAGCATTATCCTGGCGTTGCTGGTCACCCTCGCGGCCATCGGCGCGGTGGTCTATACCTCCAGCCGGCCCGACTACCGCCTGCTCTACGCGGGCATGTCGCTCGAAGAAGCCGCCCGCGCCCGCGAACAGCTCGAGGAAGCCAAAATCCCCGTCCAGCTCCGCGACCACGGCAACGCCCTCTACGTGCCCGCCGCCGATGTCTACCGCGGCCGCCTGCTCCTGGCCGCCTCCGGACTGCCCGGCGAAGCCTCTTCGGGCTTCGAGCTGTTTGAACAGCCCAAGTTCGGCCTGACCGAATTCGCCCAGCAGGTCAACTACCAGCGCGCCCTGCAAGGCGAACTGGAACGCACCATCTCCGCGGTCGAAGGCGTGTTGTCGGCGCGCGTACTCCTCGTCATGCCCCGCGACCGCCTGTTCGCGTCGGAACAAGACAAGACCGCCAGCGCGTCCATCATGCTCACCCTGCGGCGCGGCGCCAGCCTCGAACCCGACCAGGTCGTCAGCATCGGCCAGCTCGTCGGCACCGCCGTCCCCGGCCTCTCCGATGGCAATGTCACCATCACCGACCAGCAGGGCCGGTTGCTCTCCGACAAAACCGCCCACGAAGACGCCGCCATGGGCTCCCCCCGCAAGCACATGGATCTCCGGCGCGGCGTGGAAGAGGAACTCACCCGCAAGGCCCAGGACATGCTCGACCGCTCCATCGGCCCCGGCCTGGCCATCGTGCGCGTCAGCGCCGAACTCGATTTCCGCCAAATCGAACGGTTCAACGAAACCTACGACACCGAAAGCCGCGTCGTCGTCCGCGAAAGCATCAGCTCCGAAAAATCCAGCGAACCCATCTCGCTGGCGGGCGCCGGTATGGCCCGCGTCGCCGTCGGCACCCCCTCGGACATCACGATCGAACAGGCCATGGGCCAGATGAAACGCGAAGATGTCGAAACGGAATACAAAGTCCCCGCGGGCCGCGAAACCGTCGTCGACAAGGGCGGCCGCATCGCCCGCCTCTCCGTCGCCGTCTCCGTCGCCCAGGGCGAACAGCCGCGCACCCCCGAAGCCCTGCAGCAGATCGAACGCATGGTCCGCTCCGCCGTCGGTTTCTCCGCCCAGCGGCAGGACAGCATCGAAGTCCTCGAAATGCCCTTCGCCGCGCCCCAGGCCAAACCCGAGCTCGATATGTGGCAGTGGTGGCAGCGCCTGCCGGTCATGCCCGAAACCATCCTGCGCATCCTGATCGGCCTCGGGCTGCTGGGCACCCTCTATGCCTTCAGCCGCAAGGCGCTCCGCCAGCTCTCCGTTCAGCGCGAGGAAGTCGGCACCCCCGTCGCCCAGCTGGCCGGTGCCGAACATGCCGCTCAATCCCTCCCCGAGGCCGAACCCTTCGAAGAACCCATGGACAAGAACGAACAGCTCGAATACGCCTCGCGGCTGGCCGAGCAGAATCCGTCCATCGTGGCCATTTGGATCGACCAAACCCTGCGCAACGCGGCTAAGTCATAAGGATCACCGCCATGGAATTGATGGTTCAAAACCCCGATACGCACGTCGCCAGCAACGAACCGGCGATGTCCCAGGAACAGCACGTCGCCATCTTCCTCGCCAGCCTGCCGGAAGCCACCGCGGCGGTCATCCTGCAGCGCCTCTCCCCGCCCGTCCTCGCCCGCGTCGCCAACGCCATCCGCGGCCTGGGCGTGGTCTCCGGCGAGGTCCGCCAACGGGTCCTCAGCGATTGCCTGCGCGGCATCATGGAAGCCCGCAACTCCGTCATGGGCGACGAGCGGACCGTCAACAACCTCCTGCTCCAGGCCGTCGGGGAAAAACGCGCCGCCGCCGTGCTCGGTGATGAAAAGGAAACCAACAAGGCCTTTTCCAGCCTCGCCGGAATGGGCGCGGAACAGATCCTCTCCGTCATCGGCCGCGAACAACCCAGCGTCATCGCCATGGTCCTGCGCTACCTGGACCCCGAACTCGCCGCCGCCGTCCTGAACATGGTCCCCCGCGAAGTCAGCAAGCATGTCATGATGATCCTCTGCACCGGCCGCCCCCCCTCCGAAGCCGTCGTCACGCGCGTGCAGAACTACATCGAGGCGCGCCTGGGCAAAACCAAGGAATCCGAACGCGCCGAAACCGGCGACATGATCGACCGCGCCTCCACCATCCTTCAGTCCGTCGATCACGCCCTCTCCGAAGACATCCTGCAGGCCATCGACGAACAGTCGCCCGAACTGGGAACCGAACTGCGCGACCGCCTGTTCAAGTTCGACGACATCATCCGCCTCAACGACATGGATATGCGCCGAATCATGCAGGAAATCAACATGGACACCCTCGCCATCGCCCTGCGCACCGCCCCCATGGACGTCCGCGAGAAATTCTTCAGCAACATGTCCAAGCGCGCCGCGCAGGGCATCAAGGAAGACATGGAGTTCTCCTCCAAGGTCAAACTCTCCGAAGTGGACATCAAGCAAAAGGAAATCACCACCATCATCCGCGAACTCGATGCCCAGGGCGAAATCAGCATCCACGGAGGCGGCCGCAATGAATACGTGTGATTCCGCCATGGCGCGCCCCCGCCCCGGCGCCCCGGTCTCCTTCCGGGCCCGCGGTTGCGTCCTGCTCGAAGACCCCGCCGGCTCCGCGGAAATCACCGCGAAGAAAGAAGCCGCCGAACTCAAGGACAAGCTCGAACGCGACCGCATCCGCCGCGAGGCCGAAGCCGTCGCCGAACAGAAAATGCGCGTCGAACTCGACGCCATCCGCCGCGAACAGTCCCGCCTCTGGACCCGCCTCAACGAGGCCTTCGCCGCAACCCTGAAGCAACTGGAATCGGACATCCAGCGCCAACTGATCGAAATGACCGTCCGCACCACCGAAATCCTCCTCTGCCATGCCCTGCCCGACGCGGACATGGTCCGCAGCATCATGACCGAAGTCCTTTCCCCCATCTCGGACCTCCATGGCGTCCGCGTGCGGGTGGCCCGCGACACTCTGCACCTGCTGACCGGCGATCCCGACTCCCCCCCCCTCCACCCCGGCATCGAATGCGTCGAAGACCCCGAATTGAAGCCGGGGGATGTCGTCGTCGAAAGCCGCAACGGCATCTTCGATGGACGCCTCCAGCTGCGGCTCGACCAGCTCGCCGAAGCCCTGGCCCAACCGCCCGTGGACGAATCCTCGGAACAATAGCGCCGGATGAACACCCCGTGCCCCATCCACATCGACATGCTCTCGCGCCTGAACCGGCTGCCCCGGCGCAGCTGGACCCGCTCCGAGGGCCGCGTCACCCGGGTGATCGGACTGACCATCGAATCCATCGGCCCGCGCGCCTCCGTCGGCGACCTCGCTTGGATTGAAAGCGGCCCGGCCGAAAAACGCGTCCGCTTCCCCGCCGAAGTCGTCGGCTTCCACGACCGCTCCGTCATCCTCATGCCCATCGAGTACGCCACGGGCATCCGGCCCGGCGACCGCGTCTTGACCGCCGGCCGCCTCCGCGCCCCCGCCGGCTATAGCCTGCTCGGCCGCGTCGTCGACGGCTTGGGCCGCCCTCTTGACCACCTGCCGCCGCCCGTGGATACCGAGCAGGTCGCGATCGACCGCGCCCCGCCCCCCCCCCTCAGCCGCCGCCGCCTCGACCAGGTCTTCCATACCGGCGTCCGCGCCCTCGACGGCTGCCTCACCTGCGCCAAGGGCCAGCGCATCGGCATCTTCGCCGGCAGCGGCGTCGGCAAAAGCATGCTGATGGGCTCGCTCGCCCGCAACTCCTGCGCCACCGTCAACGTCATCGCCCTCATCGGCGAACGCGGCCGCGAAGTCCGCGATTTCATCGAAAAAAGCCTCGGCGAGGAAGGCCTCCGCAAATCCGTCGTGGTGGCCGTCACCTCCGACCAGTCGCCGCTGCTGCGGCGCAAGGGCGCCTCGACGGCCATGGCCATCGCCGAATACTTCCGCGACCGCGGCGAAGACGTCCTGCTGATGATGGACTCCGTGACCCGTTTCGCCATGGCCCAGCGCGAAATCGGCCTGGCCATCGGCGAACCGCCCACCACCAAGGGCTATCCCCCCAGCGTGTTCGGCATGCTGGCCCAGCTCCTCGAACGCCCCGGCACCTCCCCCCAGGGCACCATCACCGCCTTCTTCTCCGTCCTGGTCGAAGCCGACGACATGAACGACCCCATCGCCGACAGCGTCCGCTCCATCCTCGACGGCCACATCGTGCTCTCCCGCGAACTGGCCGAGGCCAACCACTATCCCGCCATCGACGTGCTCATGAGCATCAGCCGCC
>CAYODC010000022.1:0-15049 GCA_964402575.1 uncultured Verrucomicrobiota bacterium | reverse complement strand
GCCGGCCTGATCGTGGCGATCCCGGCCATGATGGCCTATTCGTGGTTCCGCGGCCGCGTGATCAAGCTGACGGGGCGCCTGGAAGGGGCTTCCACGGATCTTCTGGCCATTCTGGAAAACCGGGGGGAGTAGGGATGAACTTCCAGAAGAAGAACGCGTTCCCGGCCAATCCCGGCGCCCCGCTGACGCCGATGATCGACGTCGTGTTCCTGCTGCTGTGCTTTTTCGTGACCAGCCAGATCTATGCGCAATGGGAGACGGAAATCGACATTGCCCTGCCCACGGCGGCGACGGGCGACATGCCGCAGCGGCTCCCGGGCGAGGTGATCATCAACGTTCTGGCGGACGGCAGCGCGGTGGTGAACGGACAAGTCCTGGACGACACCCAGTTGCGGACGATGATGGCAAGGTTGGTGCAGTTGTTCCCGGGGCAACCGGTCTTGCTGCGGGCCGACAAGTCGACCGACTATGAATATGTGGTCCGCGTGCTGGATACCTGCCGGCAAGCCGACATCTGGAACATCTCCTTTGCCACGCTGGCCCCGGGATCATGATGTTCCGCCGCCGCATTGCCTGGCTTCTGCTTTGGATGGCCGCCCTGCCGGCCTGGGCACTGACCGCCGATGAACAAATGCGGTTTGCGGATGGCATTTACCTGCGCGGATTCCATGAGACGGCCGTGGGGGAGTATCTGGTTCTGCTGCGTGACCATCCGGATAGCACCCATGCGCCGGCGGCGTTGTATCGCGCTGGCGAATGCTATCGGCAGATGGGCAACGGTTCGGGCGCGGAACGGTTCTATCGACGGGTTGAAACCGAGCATCCCGGGAGCGAGCCGGCTGCGCGCGCGCGCCTTCGAAGGGCGGAATTGGCCATCGCGGACGGGCGCTATGCCGATGCGGAACAGTTGCTGGCGGGGCTGGACAGCAAGTCTTCTCCACCAGAGATGGCCGGTGCGGCGCTGTATTATCTCGGTCTGGCCCGATGGAAGGCAGGTGACGTCCAGGGAGCGGACGCCGCCTTTGAACAAATCCTGAAGGATCATGCCGATACCCCGTACGCTTCCTTCGCCGCCTTGGATCTGGCCACCCTGCATGGCGGCGAGAAGGGGCGCGACGATGCGATGCAGGCCTGGTTTGCCTTGGCGGTGGAGCGAGCCGGGAGCGCGTCGGCGAAGGCAGAGGCGCTTTTCCGTTGGGGGGACTGGGCCTATCGCAAGGGGGATTACCCGGCGGCGGCCGACACGCTTCAATCGCTGTTGGTGGAACATCCCCAGGAACGCCGCGCACGAGATGCCCTCCTGGCGGTGGCTTGGAGCCTGTATTACCTGGAACGCACGGCGGAAGCCATGGAGTGGGCCCAGCGCCTGGTCGATGGCGCCGGGGATGCCGATTCGGCCGCCGCGGGAACCTATCTGCGGGCGAGTTGCCTGCGCCGGATGAATCGCGATGGCGAGGCGCTGGCCGATTATGAAACCGTGGTCCGAAACCATCCTGGATCAGCGTTCGCCGACCGGGCCGCGTATGAGATCATGGTGACGCATTTCAAACGGGGGCAGTTTGAAAAGGCCCTGGCCGCCGCGCCGGCTTCATCCGAAGGATCCCAGGAAGCCGATGTGCTGTGGATGCGTGCAGAATCGGAACGGGAATTGGGCCGGACCGAACTGGCGCGCGGGCGCTACGAAGAACTCCTTCAGAAACAACCCCGCGCCGCGCAGACGGTGTCCGCCCTGCTGCGGTTGGGGGAACTGGCGCGCGAAGCCGGGCGCATGAAGGAAGCGGCGGATCTTTTCCGGCGCGTGGCCGAGGAGTATCCCAAGAACGACGCGGTTCCGGAGGCGTTGAAGGCCTCCGCCCTGGCACGGTTGAAAAGCGGGGATTCCAAGGGGGCGCTGGCGGATTGGGAGGCGTTGCTGGAGCGGAAACTCGATGAGGGAACCGCCGCGGAAGCCCGGCTGCAAAAAGCGCTGGTCCTGGTGGAATTGGGCAAGGAACGAGAAGCCATGGAGACGCTCGATATACTGATCGCAGATCGCCCGAAGGGAGATGTCGCCGCGCGAGCGCACTATTGGCGGGGCGTCTTGCTGGCTGAAAAATCCAAGTGGCGCGAGGCCGAGGACGCCCTGCGCGTCAGCCTTGCCGGATCCGCCGATGCGGGTACGGCTTCGCTGGCGCGCCTGCGGCTCGCGGTGGTGCTGCAGCGCCAGGACCGGATGGACGAAGCCGCCGACCAGATCGAGTCGCTCCTGGGCGAGCCGGAACGAGTGGCCGACAACCCCGCCCTGGTGGAATGGCTGGTGCGGCGACGATTCGAACAGGGCCGGCATGATTCGGCCCTTCAGGCCGCCACGGCCCTGGCCGAAAGCGCCCGAGAGGCATCTTGGCGGCAAATCGGCTGGTATTGGGCCGGCATCAATGAATCCGAACGGGGGAACGAGGCCGAAGCCATTCGCCACTATGGCCGGTCGGTGGCCCAGGAGGCCTCGACCCGCGAGGGCGCGGAAGCGCAGCTGCTGCTGGCGGGATTGGAATTGAAAACCGGACGGACGCGCGAAGCCAGGGATCGCTATGCGGCCGCCGCCGAATCCGCCACCGGCGAAGATGCGCAGGATGTGCGGGCGCGGGCGTATTTCGGCCTGGGAGAGACCGCCGCGGCCGACGGGGAGTTCGACCAGGCCGCGCGTCACTTCATGAGCGTGGCCGTGCTCTACGACGACCCAGAAATGACGCCCCACAGCCTGTTTCGCGCCGGCGAAATGCTGGGGCGGGCCGGGCGCAAAACGGAACAAGACCGCGCATGGGACGAGTTGAAGGAGCGTTTCCCCGATTCGGGATTCGCCAAGCAGGTGGAGACCGCCACGCCATGAATGCCGAATGGAATATCCGGGCTTGCGCCGACACTTGCACGGCCTGCGCCCGAAAGTTCAGCGACCGGGAATCCCTGATGTCACGCCTGTGCTTTTCGGAGGAAGGCTACCGCCGGGAGGATCTTTGCCTCGCCTGCTGGAAGGACCGGGATCCGGCACGGGGGGGGGGCGAAGTCAGCGCGTGGGGAACGACCTGGCGCGCACCGAAGCCTAAATCGCCCGAACCCCTGAAAAAGGAAACCGCGGAATCGCTGTTGCGGGAACTGATGGAATTGGAAGACCCGGCCAAGGGCAATGTCATCTTCATCCTGGCGGTCATGTTGGAACGCCGCCGGATATTGGCCGAGAAGGAAGTCGTGCTCCATCCCGACGGCCGCAAAATCCGCGTGTATGAGCACAAGCAGACCGGTGAAAGTTTCGTGGTTCCCGATCCCCAGCTCCGCCTCAAGGAAATCGAAAGCGTCCAGCGGGAAGTCATGGAGCTGCTGGGCATTCCTCCGCCGGGGGGGAGCGTACCGGCCGACGCATCGCCACGCCCGCCCGTGGCTTCCGGACACGGTGCTTCCTGAGGGCGCGCCCATGAAACACCTCGCATTCCAGCTGGCGGCGGGATGGGCAATCCTGTGGATGGGCATGGCCGATCCCGGGATGGTCCAGGCCCAAACGAAACCGGGTACCCCTTGGAACGATCCTCCTCCTGAACTCTGGTTCCCGGTAGGGGAGGAAATCGACTATGAAATCTTCTGGGGAATATTCATGGTGGGAAAAGCGACCGCCAGGGCCGAGTGGCTCGAACGCAATGGCCGGCGTCTGTTGACCTTGACGGTCGAAGGCAAGTCCAACGGCCTGGTGGAAAAGCTCTATCCGGTTGAACTCTTCATGCAGACCGTGCTGGATCCGGTGACCTTCCTCCCGCTGACGTTTGAGAAACGCAACCGTGAAGGCCGCCACCGCTATCACGAAATGACCGTTTTCAACCACCGCAAGAGGAAGGGGCATTGGCAATCCCTCTTGAAGGACAAGCAAAAAACCTTTGCCATCGAGCCGGAGACGCGCGATTTGATGGGCTTGATGTACTGGATCCGCAAGGAACCGGTGAGGGCGGGGGAAGTCCGGCAGTTCAATGTCATGACCGATGAGAAACTGTATGAATTGATCCTGGAGGCCGGCCGGAAGGAACCCGTGACGCTTGCCACCTACGGCAAAGTCGACTGCATCAAGATGGAGCCCAAAGGAAAATTCAACGGGATGTTCGTGAGAAAAGGACGGATGTGGGTCTGGGTGTCGGACGATCCGCGCTACACCATCTGCCGCATCGCGGCCAGCGTGCCGGTAGCCAGCATCAAGATCATGTTGAAGACCGTACGGGGGCCTGGCGACGATTTCTGGTCGCGGGGTGAAACGCCCTGACAGGAAGGAAACGAAATGCACATCACACAAAAGCGGGCCCGGGGCGTGCTGGGCCGGTTTGCCAAGCGCCGCGTGTTGGTTGTCGGCGACCTGATGCTCGACCGGTTCATCTATGGGACGGTCAGCCGGATCTCCCCGGAGGCGCCAGTGCCGGTGGTGAAGGTGATGAAGGAAACCAGCATGCCCGGAGGCGCCAGCAACGTGGCCTGCAACATCCGCGCACTCGGCGGGAAGTCCGCAGTGGCCGGCATGATTGGCAAGGATGGGCCGGGGATTGAACTCCGCTGGTTGCTGACCCATACGGACGTGGATGTGGATTGCGCCATGATGGTCGCCGGCGCCAGCACGACCGTCAAGGAGCGCATCATAGCCGATCGCCAGCAGGTGGTGCGGGTGGATTTCGAACACGCGCCAAGCTGGACTCCGCGTCAAAGCGACAAGTTCCTGGCCATGCTGGCGATTGAATTGGGCCGGGCGGACGGCGTAATCATCGAAGATTACGGCAAGGGCGCGGTGACTCAGCCGGTCGTGGATCTGGTGATGTCCACCGCGGCGCGGCGGCGCATTCCCGTCGGCCTGGATCCCAAGGACGGACACGAACTGGACATGCAGGGAATCACCGTGGCCACGCCCAACCGCAAGGAAGCCTTTGCCATTGCCGGGCTGCCGGATCCCGGGGCCAGGGACAATCCCTTGGCCGACAAGGCGCTTCGTCGGACGGGGGAAATCCTGATGGAGAAATGGGCGGCGGAAAACCTGGCGATCACCCTGGGACCGCTGGGCATGTTCTTGATGTCAAGGGGCAAAGTTCCCCGCCACGTTCCTACACGGGCGCGGGAGGTGTTTGACGTCAGCGGCGCCGGCGACACGGTCATCGCCGCCTGCGTGACGGCATTGGCGGCGGGCGCCGATTTTCAAGAAGCGGCCGAACTGGCGAATTATGCCGCCGGGGTGGTGGTGGGCAAGATCGGCACCGCCTCTTGCTCGCCGGATGAACTGGTGAGTTCCATGCGAAGGGTCCGGAAATGAATGGGCGGGCGATCGGCCTGATACCCTCCCGGTGGGGATCCACCCGGTTCCCCGGAAAAAGCCTGGCCCTCATTGGCGGAAAACCGCTGCTGGCCTGGGTGGTGGAACGCGTGCGCCAGTCCCGCCGGCTCGAGGATGTCGTGGTGGCCACCGATGACGACCGGATCGCCGGGGCGGCCCGCTCGTTTGGCGTCCGGGCCGTTCTGACGCGGCCGGACCATCCCTCGGGCACGGATCGGATCGCCGAAGCCATGCGAGGTCTCGATGCAAATGTGATCGTCAATATCCAGGGCGACGAGCCGCTGATCGATCCGGCATTGATCGACAAGGTTGTGGAATCGCTGGAGGATGGTGAACGCTGGGACATGGCGACCGCCGCCACGCCCATCCAGAGCGCCGAAGAGCTTCACAACCCCGACGTGGTGAAAGTGGTGCGGGCAAACGATGGCCGCGCGCTGTATTTTTCCCGTTCGGTCATTCCCTTCATCCGGGGAGCACCGGCGTTTTTCAGACCGGTGCCCGGAATGCATCTGCGGCATGTCGGCCTGTATGGATACCAACGCGGGTTCCTGGAACGGTTGGTCTGCGAGCCGACCTGCCCCATGGAAGAACACGAGAAACTGGAGCAGCTCCGTGCGCTGCACATCGGGGGCAGGATGATCGTGTTGGATGGCGACGCGGCCGGGATCGGGGTGGATTCGCCGGCGGACGTGCCCCGGGCGGAAGCGCTCCTTCGGCTTGCCGGGCTGTTGTGATCAGGATGCGATCGGCACCGCCATGCGCAGTCATGTGAAACATCTTTGGCTGGGCTTGGCGTTGATTGCCGTCGCGTCGGGGGTGTTGTTGCTGTCGGACCTGGATCGGCGGCGGGACTCCGGCCGCCAAACGGAACGGCCGCGGTTGGCCATTCTGCAATGGACCTCGACGGATCTGTTGGACCACACGGTTGCGGGCATTGTCGAGGGGCTTCGCGGCCAGGGGTTTGAAAACGGACGAACCGCCGCCATCCGGTTTTTCAATGCCGGCGGCGACATCGCCGCCGCCAATCTGATGGCCAAGGAGACCACGGGCGGGGCCTACGACATGGTGCTGACCGCCAGTACGCTGTCGCTGCAAACGGTGGCGGCCGCCAACCGGGACAGAAAGGTGCCGCATGTTTTCGGCGCTGTGACCGATCCCTATCATGCGGGCGTGGGCATCACGGGGCCGGAACCGGATCAGCATCCGCCGCATCTGGCCGGCGTGGGCACGTTCCAGCCCGTGGACTCCGCCATTCGAATCGCCCGGGAAATGAATCCCGGACTGTCCCGCCTGGGCACGGTGTGGAATCCCGCCGAGGACAATTCCAGTGCATGCGTGGAAATCGCCCGAGGCACCTGCCAATCCCTGGGCATCACCCTGGTGGAAGCCAACGCCGGAAACACGTCGGAAGTGGCGGAAGCCGTCCGATCGCTGCTCTCGCGGAACGTGGAAGCCATTTGGATCGGTGGCGACACGGTCGCCATGGCGGCCATCCGCACCATCCTGGGAACGGCCGAACAAGGGAAGATTCCGGTGTTCAGCAACGATCCATCCGATGCCGGTCGAGGAGCGTTGTTCGGGCTGGGCGCGTCCTATCTCCAAGTCGGGCGCCAGGTGGGAGACATCGGGGGAAGAATCCTGCGCGGCGCGAATCCCGGGGCATTCGGCGTCTCCAACATGGTTCCGGAAATGCTGGCCTTGAACGAAACCGTGGCGAAGGGCATGGATCAATGGATCCTACGGGAAGCGCATCGGGCCATGGCTCGCGCCACCGCCATTGCCTGGGCCCCGCCCGTGCGGAATCCCGAACCGGGGCGCGTTTACAACGCCGGCCTGTTGTCCTTCGGCCCCAACCCGGTGTTCGAGATGGCGGAAAATGGCGTGCGGGAATCCCTCGCCGCGGCGGGTTTCATCGAAGGATCCAACCTGACGGTGCGCGCCATGCACGCCAACAACGACATGTCGGTTTTGCCGCAGGTGGTGCAGCGAATGGCGGATCAGAAGCCCGATGTGCTGGTGGTTCTTTCCACGCCCTGTCTGGCGGCGGTGCTGTCCGGCGTCCGGGACTTGCCGATTGTCTTCGGGGTAGTGTCCGCCCCGCTGGAAGTGGGGGCGGGCGAGAGCTTCGAACGGCATCTTCCCCACGTGACGGGGGCCGTCTGGACGGCTCCCGCTCCGGAGGCCTTCGCCTGGATCAAGCGCTTGTTCCCGCATTCCCGCACCCTGGGCATCCTGTACAATCCGGTGCACGCGAATTCCCTGGTGGAAGCCGCCGCGATCCGTTCCTTGTGCGGGGAGTACGGGTTGGCCTTGGAGGAGCGCAACGTGGGTTCCCCGGCCGAATCGGTGGAAGCCATTCAAGCCCTTTTGCAGGCGGGCCCCGACCTCGTGTTTGCCCTCGGGGACAACACGGTGGTCAGTGCATTTTCAGCGGTGGCCCAAGCCTGCATGAAGAAGAAGGTGCCGCTGGTGGCCACGGACGCCAGCCTGATGGGCAGCGGAGCTCTTTTCAGCGTCGGAGGCAGCCCACTTCTGGAAGGACGCCATGCCGGCCGGATTGCCGCACGGGTTTTGCTTGGAGAGAATCCCGCGGATATTCCGTTTGCTCCCAGCACGGAGATGGAAACCACGGTGGATCTGGCGGCGGCCCGAGAACTGGGAGTGAACCTTCCCCCCGCCTTGCTCCAGTCCGCGGAATACTTCTATCACATGCGGAGCGTCCGGGGCCGCCCTGCGCGAATCGCCATGATCAATCTTGTTCAGGCCCGCGTGTTGGAATTGGGAGAGCAGGGAGTGCTCCGGGGACTGCGGGATTCCGGATTGGTTGAAACCGAGGATTTTGTCCTGCGGCGATTCAATGCGCAGGGGGAAATCTCGCAACTGCCGGTATTGCTGGATGCCGCCCGCCTGGAAAATCCCGATATCATCGTGACGATCACCACTCCGGCCATGGTGGCGGCCGTCCACCGGGTTCACGACATCCCGATTGTCTATACGATAGCCAGCGATCCCATTGCCTTGAAGGTGTGCGCACCCGAATCCATCCCGGGCAATCTGGCGGGCGTGCATGACGACCCGCCGGTGGCCCGGCTGCTGGAGATGGCCATGAAACACGATCCCTCGCTATCCTCCGTGGGCATTGTGTATGATCCGGCCCAGCCCAACTCGGTGATTTCCGTCGAGAAGCTGCGGGTGGCCTGCCAAGAACAGGGCATGCGCCTGCATGAAGCCACGGCCTCGTCGCTAACGGATTTGTCCACCGCCACCCATTCCCTTGTCCAGCGGCAAACCGGGGCGCTGCTCCTGTCGGCGGACAATCTGGTCAACTCGGGGTTTTCCGTGATCCAGGCGATTGCCGCCAAGCAGGGAATTCCGATTTTCGTGACGGACGTCAACCTGATCGAAGAGGGGGCCACGGGGGGCATTGGGGACGACTACGAGTCGTGGGGAGCCCAGTCCGGCCGCATCGCAGCCAAGGTGCTGGCCGGCCTATCCCCCCGCGACGTTCCCTTGCAAACCACCCGGCACCAGATTGTCTATCCGCCCCGTCGGCAGGACGTCCCATGAAAATCGAGGTTCAGCAAAATGGCCGGCTGACGATGCTTCGCCTGGAAGGGCGGCTGGACGTGGTTTGGGCCGAGCATGTCGCCTCCCGCGCAAGGGAGTTGATCCGATCCGGCCATCACAACCTGCGCCTGGATGCGGCAGGCCTGACCTACATGAGTTCCGCTGGCATCCGGACCCTGATCCTGCTGCACCGCGAGGTGGGGAATGTGGCGGGTTCGTTTTTCGTTGTCCGGCCTTCCGAATACATCGGAAACGCTCTCCGGATGTCCGGCCTGGATGCATTGGTGGCCCCATCCGATAGTGCCCCTGCCGCATCGCCATCTGCCGACCGCGCGGAGCCGGAACTCCACCTCACCCCGGTGGAAGGGATGAAAGTGGCCGCCATCCCGCTGGATGCCCAGGCCGTGATGCACATGAGGAAAGTGTCGGGATGGATTCCCTGGAGGAAAGTGGTTGAATCCGACGTCCAGACATTGACCTTGCCCGACGGATGCCTGGCGCTGGGCATTGGCGCCGCCGGCGAGGATCCCGCGGAAGGGCAATGCCGGTTCGGTGAATTCCTGGCCGTGGGCGGTTGCATGGTGGTCCAGCCGGCGGACAACCAGCCGCATTCTCCCGATTTCATTCAACAAGCCGGCGGGTTCGTGCCGGAAATCCATGCCGTCCAGGCATTGGTGGCGGAGGGCGCGTTCTCCACGCTGTTGCGGTTTGGTCCGTCGAAGGAACGGGGCCGGATCGGCATGAGCGATCTTGCCGCGCTCTCGCTGGAGGCGACGGGAGCGGAAGCCACTGCGTTGGTCGTGCTGGGCGAAGCCGAGGGCGTGGTGGGGGCGGCGCTGGCCAGGTCGCCGGCGGCGATCGGGCCCGGGGAGGATCCTGGACAGTTCCCCCATGTTCGCCAATGGATGAATTTCTGCGGTGAACGCGTCCATTCCGGCTGCAGCGTCCTGGTCGCGGGTTTCGTGATGCGGAGGGGATCCTGGACCGATGCGGAGCATCCCTATTTTGCCGGACTGCCATCGCGGCCTGAATTGGCCGCGCATCTCCACGCCGCCGCCTTCCCGTTCCGTCCCCTGCCGGAGGGGGCCATCCGGATGGATGACCGGGTGAAGGATCTGTTTTCCGCCCGGGATCCGCTGGATCTGCTGCATGTACTGGAAGACGACCGGCCGGTGACCGGCCTGGGTCAGAGCGCATTTGTTCGCGGCGCCTGCTGGTGCGCGCCCTTGGTGCGGCCGGGGGGAGGAGAGCCATGACCCTCGTGATGGGTGCTTTCACGATCGGGTTCATTCTGGCCCTGCTTTCGATCGGGGTTTGGATCAGCTTTCGCGTCCTGCGATTCACCGACATCACGGTGGATGGATCGATCACGCTCGGGGCGGCGGTGACGGCGGTCCTGCTCGTGCGAGGATGGAGCCCCTGGAGCGCCACCCTGGCCGCCATGCTTGCGGGCGGACTGGCCGGCGGGGTGACCGGCACGCTGCACACCCGGTTCAAGATCCCGGAATTGCTTTCGGGCATCCTGGTGATGACCGCGCTGTATTCGGTCAACTTGCGCGTGATGGGTCGGAGCAACGTCCCCTTGCTAAAGGTCGACCATGCCGGCACTGGAATGGAGCAATGGATCCGCCACTGGACCGGAACGGATTCGATCCTGATCCTGGGTTGGCCCGTGCCGGCCAGCGAGGTGGCGATGCTGCTGACCGTGGCGGCTATTACGGTGGCCATGGCCGTTCTCCTGCGTGCCTTCCTGAACACCCATATGGGAATGGCGTTGCGCGCCACGGGCGAAAACGACCAGATGGCGCGCGCGCAGGGCATTCCCCACCAGGCCATGCAGGTGTTCGGCCTTTGCGCAGCGAACGCGCTGGTGGCCCTTTCGGGGGCGTTGCTGGCTCAATACCAGGGTTTTGCCGATGTCCAGATGGGCATCGGCATGGTGGTATGGGGACTGGCCAGCGTCATCATCGGCGAGGCCCTCGTGGGTCGGACTTCGCCGGGAATGGCCCTTTGCGGGGCCATCATGGGAACGATTCTTTTCCGGCTGCTGATCGCCATCGCCCTGCGCTGGGGCCTGAATCCGAATGACCTGAAGCTGGTAACGGCGTTGTTTGTGCTGCTGGCACTGGTGGGGCCTGCGCAAATGCAGCAGGTTTTCGGCTATCTGCGGTCAAGGAAAACGCGCGAGTCTGGCGAGGGAGCGGCGCCATGATCCGAATCCGGCAGATGGACAAGACGTTTCTCCCGGGGACACCCAACGAGGTTCATGCCTTGCAGGGCGTGGATATCGAAATCCCGGACGGTTGCTTTGCCGCCATCATCGGCACCAATGGATCGGGGAAAAGCACGCTGTTGAATGCGGTGGCCGGCACGTTTCCCGTGGACCAGGGGAGGGTGTGGATTGACGATCTTGACATCACGAATTGGCCGGAATACCGCAGGGCGCGCTTGATTGGGCGCGTATTCCAAAATCCATTTGCCGGGACCGCGGCGGCCATGACGGTGGCGGAGAACCTGGCGATTTCCATGCGGCGGGGCCTTGCGCGGGGCCTTGGGGGGGCCTTGTCCAAAGCCGTGCAGCGGTCCGTGGCGGAACGGGTCCGGGAGCTGGGCATGGGCCTGGAGGATCGCCTGGACAATCCGATGGGGACGCTTTCCGGGGGCCAGCGGCAGGCGCTGACGCTGTTGATGGCCACGTGGCGGAAACCCCGGCTGCTGCTGCTGGATGAACACACGGCGGCGCTGGACCCCAAGAGCGCCGCGCAGGTGGCCGAACTGACCCGGGACCTCATCCGCCGGGACCGGCTGACTGCGCTGATGGTCACGCACTCCATGACGCAAGCGGTGGAACTTCCCGATTGCATTCTCATGATGCACAAAGGGCGGTTGGTGCGTCAAATCCGGGGAGAAGACCGTGCCCGGATCCGGGTTCCCGACCTGTTGGCGGAATTCGACTGCATACGCCGCCGGGAACAGTTGGACGAAGGCGCCGCGGAGGTGATCCGCGCCCAGTACCGATGAGCAGAACCACCATGGTCAAGAACGAATGGCAGCGGATTCCAGGGACAGAGAAAGCGGAGGCCTTTCCGTATATCCGGCGACCGGACGTCTTGTCGTGCAATTCATACCTCATCGAATATCCGAAAATCCTGTTGTTGGTCGATCCGGGCGCCTTGCCCTGCCAGACCCGTGAACTGCGGATGCGGATGGATGCACGCGATCCGGATCGCGCGAAACCGCGGATGGTTCTGCTGACCCATTGCCATTTCGATCACAGCCGCGAAGCCAAGGCCTTCGTCGAAGATCCCGCAAGACCCGCTTGGCTGGCCGTACAGGAGGACGGCGCCCGGGCCCTGTCCGATGGCGACCGGAGGAGCACGGCCTACGACCTGTACGGCATGAGGCTGGAGCCCATTTCCCCGCATCTGGTGCTTCTGGGCGAATCCGATTTGCTCCATCGCCGGGCCGTGCGCGTGGACTGTCCGGGGATATGCGGCCTGCTGCGCCCTTTGCGGGCGCCGGGACATCCGGTGCCGGTCTCCCAGGTCCTGGAATTCGGGGATAGCCATGTTGAGATCCATGCGTGTCCGGGACATTCTCCCGACAGCGTATGCTACCGGATCGGGGAATGGCTGATGATCGGCGATCTGCTAGTCGCCAGCCGCCCCTTTGTGGCGGGTATTCGCGGATGGGATGCCTCGCGTCTGGCGCAATCCATCGATTGGATGATCCATCTTCTGGAAACCGAGCGGATTTCGTGGTGCTGTCCGGCCCATGGCGATCCGTTGCCGGCCGCCAAGACATTGGACTTGTTGCGGAAACAACGCGCGGTCGTGACCGGGGGAGGGGACATCGAAGAGATGAATCCGGACCGGCTGCAGAGGGCCGTCGACATCGCGATGGAAATCATCGACGAAACGGAAGAAGTTTTCGCGGCCATTGCCGGGCGCTTGCTCTACATCGCGGATCGCATGGACATGCTGGAAGAGCCGGAAACCGCACAGCGCTGCCGAGACGCCATGGACCTGGCGGGCGTGGATTCCCTGATCGATGCCTTCCGCCGGCAGATGAGAGCACTGGAGTCCGGAGACATGCTCCCCGTGTCATTGGCCATCGAGGTGACCGGGGTCATCGAGAAGCTGCAACGCCATCTGTCTTCCGAATTCATGAATGCCATCCTGCCGGCCACGTTGGTGCATCACGCGCGACGGATGCTGCTGGATTTCCTCGGCATCGCCAAGGGCGTGCAAAATCCAGAGGAGTTCATTCCGGTCGGAACCGGGGTCCTGCTGGACCAGGTGGAACAGGCTTGGAAGGAGAGTCCGCACTTGGATGGGGAGTGGATTCATGCGGCGGATGAACCAGAAGCGTTTGCCGCCGAGCTGGCACGCCGAATCGGCCATCCACCGCTGTCCCATCGACTCCCGGTGGCCTTTTCGGCCCAACCCCCATCGATGGTGATCCAGGCGGCGGCCGCCCGGTTCTGCGACACAATGGTGCAATTCCTGGAATGGCTGGGACGGGCCGGGGCGACATCCCTCGAGGTGGCTCTCTGTTCCAATGGAACCCTGGACATCCATCCATACGGATGGAACCCCGGAAATTCACCACACATGGAAAGCAAGCTCCGGTCGTTTGGCCGCCGCTTTGCGCGGGCGGGATTCCGGCTGGGAAGCATCGGACCCGACGGATGCCAACTGGTGCCGGCGGGAGATGATGGGCGAGTTCCCATCGGGCGAAATCCCCCCCGGATGAGATGAACGGATGCCTGCGCCGGCCAGCCGTGCTCAGGCAAAGCCAGGGATCCGGAAACGGGATCGGACCTTGCGCGCGGCGAGGGCCAACAACAGCACCATGGCGAGATATCCCGCAGCGGCAAAGGCATAACCCCGGAAGAACATGAAGTTCTGAGCAGTGAAGTTCTGGATGAACGAGAGGAATCCGTCGAGTTGGATCAGGAAGGCGATCGAACTATCCTTGAGGTTGTTGATGACCTGGCTGGTCAATCCGGGGAGGGCATACCGCCAGGATTGGGGAATGATCAGGACGCGGAAGGTCTGGCGTCGGCCGAATCCCATGGCCTGGGCAGCCATGCGTTCGGCGGGGGAAATAGCCTTGTAACCGCTGAGCAGATACCGTGCGTTGTAGGCGGACACATTGAGGGTGAATCCGATGAAGGCCGCGGCAAAGGGAGACAGATCCAGTCCGATCGTCGGCAGGCCGTAGTACATCAGAAACAGCAGCGCCAGAAGCGGGGTGCCGATGAAAAAGGTGATGAAGGCATTGGCGGCGACTTGGATCGCGCGCGAGGGCTGGGTCAGCAGGAACAACAGGAAAAAACCGCCGAAAAGACCGGCGACCGAAGCCGTGCCGGACAACACGATCGTCCATTTCAGCCCCGACAGCAGGGCGGGCATTTCCGGACCGAGCTCCTGAAAGAATTCCCCCATGGGCTACACCGACCTCGCGGTCTGGAAGAATTTCCGGATGCGTTCATCTTCGGTCTGGTCACACATGGCTTCGGGAATCTGTTCGGCCAGAATGGTGCCGTGGTCCAGAAACAGAATTCGGTCGCAGACAAACCTGGCGAACCGGGCGTCGTGGGTTACGCACAGCATGGTGACATCCTCAAGGAACAACTTGTTGAGGATGACGGACACGTCGCGCGAGAGTTCCGGATCCAATGCGCTTGTCGGTTCGTCGAAGAGGATCAGCTTGGGATCCATCGCCAGGGCGCGCGCGATGGCCACGCGCTGCTGCTGGCCGCCGGAGAGCTGGGCGGGATACTTGTGAGCGTGCGCCAGCATGTCCACGCGGGCAAGTTCCTTGTCTGCCCGTTCCAGGGCCTGGCGCCGGGAAAGTCGGGCCAGCTTGATGAGAGCCAGGGCGACATTGTGACGCGCGTCGAGATGGCGGAACAACCCGAACTGCTGGAAAACAAAGCCGATTTGCCGTCGCACGGAGCGCACATCGGTTCCGGGCGCCGTGATTTCCTGTCCGTTCAGGAAGATCTGGCCGTCCGTCGGGGTTTCCAGCAGATTCAGGCAGCGCAACAGGGTGCTCTTGCCGCTGCCTGACGGGCCGATCAGCGCGGTTACCTGGCCCTCGGGGACGGCGAGGTCGACGCCGTGCAGCACCTCGTGCCCGGCAAAGGAC
>CAYODC010000021.1:0-15450 GCA_964402575.1 uncultured Verrucomicrobiota bacterium | reverse complement strand
GTCGGCGTATTTGACGGCGCCGATGCCGACGGCGCGGGCGACGGCGAGCTGTTGGTCGGGGGGCATGGAGGGGGAGGCGTGCTGGACGAGTTCGAGGGCGCGTTTTTCGGCCTCGTCGAGGAGGAGGTCGAGTTTGATGGCGGTGCCTTTGCGGGTGGAGAGGAGGCCTTCGGGGAGGCGCATGAGGCCGAACCAGACGTGGCGGAGGGGGGTGGAGGCGCCGGCTTTTTTGGCGAGGGCGAAGAATTGGCGGAAGTGGAGTTGTTGGCGCTCGTCGGTGACGTAGAGGATGGCGTCGGGGTGGAACTCGCGTTCGCGGGAGAAGACGGTGGCGAGGTCGGTGGTGGCGTAGTTGAAGCCGCCGTCGGATTTCCGGACGATGCAGGGGGGGAGTTTTTCGTCGTCGAGGAAGGCGACGAGGGCGCCTTCGGATTCGCGGACGAGGGAGAGGGCTTGGAGTTTTTCGACGACGCCGGGGAGGGCGTCGTTGTAGAAGGACTCGCCGCGGACGAGTTCGAAGGAGACGCCGAGGCGGGCGTAGATGCGGTTGAATTCGGCGAGGGAGAGGTCGATGAACTGCTGCCAGAGGGCGCGATTTTCGGGGTCGCCGGCCTGGAGCTTGACGAGTTCGGCGCGGGCCTGGTCCTTCCAGGCGGGGTCTTCCTCGCAGCGCTGGTGGGAGAGGACGTAGACGCGCTGGAGCTCGTCGACGGGGGAGGATTCGAGGGCGGCGGGGTTGGCGAAGGCGCGGAAGCCCATGATGAGGATGCCGAACTGGGTGCCCCAGTCGCCGAGGTGGTTGTCGCCGAGGACGGTGTAGCCGAGGGCGCGGTGGATGCGCTTGAGGGCGTCGCCGATGACGGTGGAGCGGATGTGGGCGATGTGCATGGGCTTGGCGACGTTGGGGGAGGAGTAGTCGAGGAGGATCGTCTTGCCGGCGCCGGGCTGGGGGATGCCGAGGAGGGGATCGGCCTGGAGGGTTTCGAGGTGGCGGGCGAGGGCGGCATCGGAGAGGGTGAGGTTGATGAAGCCGGGGCCGGCGATGTCGGCCTTGGCGATCAGGCCGTCGGTTGGTAATTGGGCGACGACGGCTTCGGCGACGGCGCGGGGAGGGCGGCGGAGGAGCTTGGCGGCGGCCATGGCGCCGTTGCACTGGTAGTCGCCGAAGGATTCGTCGGCGGCGGGGAGGGCGTCGAGGGGGAGGGTGGAGAGATCGGCGCCGGGGAAGGCGGCGGCGAAGGCGTCACGGAGGAGGGTGGAGAGGATTTCTTTGATCGTTTGCATGGGGTCCTTCAATTACACCGAAGACATCAAATCATATTTGAGACAGGATGACAGGATTATCAGGATTCACAGGATGGGGCGGCCGGCGAAGACAAGGTTGTTGGGTAGTAGAATCCTGTTCATCCTGTAAATCCTGTCTTCCTGACTGCTCTTTCCCGGTGTTCAGCACTCGGCGAATTCGGAGGGTTTGTCGGGGTGGGTGGGGAGGACGCGGATGCGGGAGAGGCCGGCGGAGTCGAGGTGGCGGCGGACGGTGCGCAGGGCGAGGTCGAGGTTGTTGCATTCGCGGCTGAGATGGGCGAGGAAGACTTGCTGGAGGGTGTCGCCGGCGATGTCGGCGAGGAGGGCGGCGGCGGTTTCGTTGGAGAGGTGGCCCTGGTGGCCGAGGATGCGCTGCTTGAGAGCCCAGGGGCGGAAGGAGCTTTTGACGAGCATTTCGTCATGGTTGGCTTCGAGGATGAGGAGCTGGCAGCCGCGGAGGCGTTCGCGGGCGAGCTGGGTGGGCATGCCGAGGTCGGTGGCGATGCCGAGGCGGGCAGGGCCGCAGGCGAGGACGAAGCCGACGGGGGCGTAGGCGTCGTGGGGGAGGGGGAAGGAGAGGATTTCGATGTCGCCGATGGCGAAGGGGGAGCCGATGGTGAAGAGGTTCCACGGGAGGTGGGAGGCGCCGCGGACGGCGCGGGCGGTGTCGCCGTTGGCGTAAAGGGGGAGGCCCAGTTGCTTGTGGAGCTGGGCGATGCCGGTGGTGTGGTCGGTGTGTTCGTGGGAGACGCAGATGGCGCGCAGGCGGGCGGGGTCGAGGCCGGCGGTGGTCATGCGGCGGAGGGTTTCGCGGGCGGAGAGGCCGGCATCGATCAGCAGCGCGGTGGTGGCGCTTTCGACATGGATGCAGTTGCCGCTGCTGCCGGAGGCGAGGATGCAGACGCGAAGCTGGGCGGGAGGGAGGGGCATGGGAGGAGGGACCGAATATTCAATATCCAATATTCAATGGTCAATTTCCAAGGGGAGGGAGTCAGGAGGGGGAGGCTTCGGGGGTGGCGGGATCGGTTTCGGCGGCGGCGAGGTCGTCGTCGGCCTGTTGGGAAGGGGAGGGGGAAGCGGCGGCGGCCTTGCGGCGCTTGAGGAATTCGCGGGCGAGCTGGCGGTAGGCGGCGGCGCCGGTGCAGTTGGGGTCGTAGGCGAGGATGGGTTGTCCGTGGGAGGGGGCTTCCGCGAGGCGGATGGAGCGGGGGATGAGCGATTCGTAGATTTGCTCGGGGAAGTGGGTGCGGATTTCGCCGACGACCTGCTGGGAGAGGTTGGTGCGCATGTCGAACATGGTCATGACGATGCCTTCGATGGCGAGGTGGGGGGCGGCGCCGGTGTCGTGGAGCTTGCGGACGAGGTTGACGATGACGCTGATGCCTTCGAGGGCGTAATACTCGCATTGCATGGGGATGAGGAGGCCGTCGGCGGCGCAGAGCGCGTTCATGGTGAGGATGCCGAGGGAGGGGGGGCAGTCGATGAAAATGAAATCGTAGCGGTCCTGGGCGGCGAGGGATTCGAGGGCCATGGCGAGGCGCTGGAGGTAGTTGTCGGCGCGGGCGACATCGATTTCGGCGCCGGCGAGGTCGAGTTCGGAGGGGATGAGGTCGAGGCGATCGGTGGCGGTTTTCTGGATGATGCCGGCGAGGGGTTTGTCGGCGAGGAGGGAGTCGTAGATGCTGGCGCCGGGGGTTTTTTCGATGCCGAGGCCGCTGGTGGCGTTGGCTTGGGGATCGAGGTCGATGAGGAGGACTTTCTTGCGGCGTTCGGCGAGGCCGGCGACGAGGTTGACGGCGGTGGTGGTTTTGCCGACGCCGCCCTTCTGGTTGGCGATGGCGATGATGGGTGTGGGCATGGCGGGGTCCTTTGGTGAAATGGTCGGGGGGCATTATAGCGGGCGGAGGAATGGAGCAAACCTTTTTCGGCGGGGAAACTTGTTCGGTTGTCCGGACGGGGGAGAAAGAATAAGATGAGAAAAGGATGGCGAAAGGCGGAGGGTTCCGCGTCGCCGGGCATGCATGGCATGGAACAACGGAAGCGGAGGATGGAGATGAACCGATGCGGACGGGCGATGGGGATGGTGATGGCGGTGCTGGTGCTGGGGGGGGGCGTGGCGGGGCAGGAGGCGCGGGCCGCGGCCGACAAGCCTACGTTCACGGTGGTGCCGTTTGTGGTCCAGCCGGCGGTGCGGGGCCGGGTTTCGGTGGAGGACAGCTGGGTGCTGACGGAGCGGTTTGCGGCGGAGTTGTCGCGGCAGGAGGTGTTTCGCCTGCTGGACAGCGAGTTCCTGGAAGCGGCGAGGGAGCGGGGCAGTTCGGCGAATGCACAGAAGCTGGTTCGGGGAATGATCGGCCATGTGGGGGAAACGTATACGCTGCAGACGCGGGTCGTGGATGTGAAGACGGGCGTGGTGGAAACGCAGGTGGCCACGGATTCCACAGGGTCCGTGGATGAGTTGCTGACCCGGGGGCTCCGGGCGAACGCGGATGCGCTGGTGAAGGCGTGGTTGGAGCGGAAGGCGCCGCCGCCGGATCCGGCGGCGGCCGAACGGTAGTGCCGTCCGATGGGGGGGCTAAGGGAGGATGTGGGTGCCGTTTTTGCCGGCAATGGCCTCTTCGAGCAGATGGGGCTGGGTGATGATGACTTTCTTGCCGCCGTGTTCGAGGAAGTCGATGGCGGCGGAAATCTTGGGGCCCATGCTGCCGGCGGGGAACTGGCCATCGGCGAGGTAGTGTTTCGCTTCGGCGACGGTGAGGGTGTCGAGGAAGCGCTGGGTGGGCTTTTTGAAATCGATGGCGACCTTGTCGACGCCGGTGGAAATGATGAACAGGTCGGCCTTGAGGTTCTTGGCCAGCAGGCAGGAGGCGAGGTCCTTGTCGATGACGGCGGCTCGGCCTTCGAGTTCGCCGGCGGCATTTTCGATGACGGGGATGCCGCCGCCGCCGACGGCGATGACGATGACATTTTGGTCAAGCAGGAGGCGGATGGTGTTTTCTTCGATGATTTTCAGGGGCTGGGGGGAGGCGACCACGCGGCGCCAGCCCCGGCCGGCGTCTTCCTTGAGGACCCAGTCAGTGCTTTCGCGGTATTTCTGCGCGTCGGCCTCGGTGTAGAAGGGGCCGATGGGCTTGGTGGGGTTGGCGAAGGCGGGGTCGTTCGGACTGACCAGCACCTGGGTGACGACAGTGGCGATGGGGAGGTCGATTTTTTTGCGGCGGAGTTCGTTGGCGAGGGTCTGGCCGACCTGGTAGCCGATGGCGCCCTGGGTGTCGGCGACACAGCTTTCGAGGGGGACTTCGTGGAGGACGTTCTTGGCGAGATCGGAGCGCAGGAGGATGAATCCGACCTGGGGACCGTTGCCGTGGGTGACGACAACGCGGTATCCGGCCTCCACGAGGGCGGCGATGTGGTGGGAGGTTTCGCCGGCGGCCTGGTACTGGTCCATGACCGTCATTTTCTGGTTATCCTTGATGAGGGAATTGCCGCCGATGGCGATGACAGCGAGAGGGCATTTCATGACGCGGGCTCCTGGGGTTAGGGATGGTGGGGGCATGCGCTGCCGGTGCACCCGCATCCGCGGGAGGGGCAGCTTCCGGTTTCACAAGGGGAGGGGAGGTGGCCGCCGGGATGGGCTACCCGGGCGCTGAACGAGGAGAATTGCTTGGCAAGCTTGCGCGAACCGCAGTGGGGGCAGGGAGGCGTTGACCCGCCGGTGACGAGCAGTTCGCTGGCCTTGCCGCAGGATTGGCAGACGAATTCAAACAGCGGCATGGAAGGAGGGCCCTCTAGGTGGCTGCGCGCAGGGCTTCCACCAGCACCTGGGCCTGGCGGAGGCCGACGAAGTCGGCGACTTTGTTCCCGTCCTTGAAGATCACCAGGTAGGGGATGGTGTTGATGCCGAAGCGGACGGCGAGATCGCCGTTGTCATCCACGTTGATCTTGCCGATCTTGACGCCCGGCAGTTGTTCGGCGACCTGGTCGAGGATGGGCGACTGCATGCGGCAGGGTCCGCACCACGGAGCCCAGAAATCCACCAGCACGAGGCCGGAGGAGATGAACTCCTGGAAGGTTTGCTGATTCAGATCCGTGCTCATCGTGTTCTCCTGAACAAGTGGATGTGAAGGAAGGATATCACGATTGAGGGAAGAGGAACAACAGGCATTTTCGTCAAATGCGAAAGCGTTGCAACCGGACGGAAGCGGTCAGGGGGGAAGAAGGCGGAGGAGGGCGGGGGCATCGAGGACGCCGAGGCCGAAGCCCTCGGCGGGAGGAGGCGAGAGGGATTTGCGGAGGGCTTCGAGGGCTTCGGCGGGCGAGGCGCCGGGGTTGCGGTTGAAGTAGCGGGCGAGGGCGCCGGCGACCGTGGCGGAGGAGATGGAGGTGCCCTCGAAAGCACCTTCGGGGAAGGTTGCCGTGGCGGGGGCGGAGACCTCCACGAAATCCCCGCGATTGGAGGAAGTCCAAGGAGTGCCATTGGCGGTGACGGCGGCAACGGCGATGACGTCTGGATAGGCGGCGGGATAAAGGGGGGTGCCGGTGGGAGTGTTTCCGGCGGCGGCGACCAACGTCAAGCCGCGGGAGGCGGCCATGTGCATGGCGGTGCGCATGAATTCGCTGTCGGTTTCGGAACCCCAGCTCATGTTGACGACCTTGGCGCCGGCCTCTGCAGCGTAGGAAAGGGCTTGGACGATGGCGAAATTAGAGGTTTTGCCTTCTTCGTCGAAGGCCCGGATCGGCACCAGCGGAAGGGTTTCGTCCGCAGGAGAAAGGCCATCGGCCGAGAGCACGCCGGAGGCCAGCAGGGCCATTTGGGTGCCGTGTCCGGCGGGATCGGAAAGGGCTTGGCCGGAATTCATGGCGTCCCAGCCGGCGGAAACGAGGGGGGAGAGGCCGGCGGCAGGGTTGAGTCCGCTGTCGAGGACGGCGACCGGGAGGGAGCCATCGGACGGGGGGGAAGCCGGGGGATGGGCAGGTCCATCCGCCGAGGCCGGCGAGGGGAAACGAGGCAGGCGGGTGATGTAGTTGGGTTCGGCGCGGGCGATGAACGGGTGGCGGGCGATTTGCTGGAGAAGGGCCTCGACGTTGGTTCCGGGCGGAAACCGGATGAGATAAATGCCGGTGGCGGCGTCGGCCTCGACAATCATGCCGCCGATGTCGTCGAGAAACCCTTGGAAACGCGGATAGGTGGTGCCGGGCCGGACGCCGATGAGCAACTCGTCCTTGACGAATTCCGGGGCGTTGCCGAGGACGCCGCGGGTGGTTTCCAGCACCGTGGGCCGGGAAGGGATGGGCCGGGTGGCGGAGGGTTCGCCGGGGGTGAACACTTGGATTTCCTTGAGCTTGGGGACCCGTCCCAGCGGTCCGCGCAGCATTTTCCAAGTCAGGAGGTAGTCGGAGGATTCCAGCAGGCGTTCCAGGGCCTGGTCGAGATCTTCTCCTTGGACGGTGCCGGTGAGAGTGGAACGGAGGCGGGGATCGAGGCGGACCTCGACGCCGGCGTGCGCGAATTGCTGAAGGATGTCGACCAGCGGGGTTTGATCGGCCTGCAGCCAGAGGCGGTCGCCGTCGAGACGGAAATAGAAGGCCGGTGAAACGGCGGGGAGCAGCCCAACCGTCAAAACGAATATCAGGATGAGCTTGGGGCGCATCGGGCGGCCTGGTAATCGAGCCAATCGTAGTAGTCGGGGAGATCCATGCCGGGGGGAGGAGCTTCGATGGCCATTTCCATCCGGAGTCCGTTAATTTTTGAGGTTATGCAGCATTGGGGATCCACGGTTTCGAGGCGAATGGATTCGGGAATCCGGGACGACCGGCGAAATCCCTTGGGTACGCCGATGAAAATGGGGGAAGAGGAATCGAGAATTCCGCCGCGAAGCGCCAGGACGGTGGGCGTCCGCAGGAATCCTTGGACGATTCCCCGTTTGTCACGCGTCCACAGAAGGGCCGCCATGCAGCGGCTGGCGGCGGTTTCGGGGGCATCGGAAAAACGGTATATCCCGCGGGAAATACGGTTCCATTCGCCGTTGTGGACATGGTAGAGATGGACGCTGTCGGCATAGCCGGTTTCGACGGCCTGCGCCGCCGTGAAACATCCGTGTTGGCGATCGGCAAGTTTTCGCAATTTCAGGGCCAATGATTTTGAGGATGTACCCATGAGATTTCCTTTGGGGGCGTTCTTTGAGGATGAAGGGATCACAAGTTGCGGGGAAAAGCAAGCGGCAAAGAGGGGAAGAATATGGAGTTGCCGGGGGTGGTGGAGGTCTTGTAGAGTCTGAAGGCATGCTTGACGATTTGATCCACAACATCACTTTGGTGGCCGCGGTGACGAGCTGGCTGGCGGCCCAGATGATCAAACTGGTGCTTTTCCTCCTCCGGGAAAAGAAATTCGATTATGGTTTCTTGCTGCGACTGGGAGGCATGCCCAGTTCGCACACGGCCTCGGCCATGGCCTGCGCGACATCGGTGGGGATGCGTTCCGGGTTTGGTTCGCCGGTCTTTGCCGTGTCGCTGGGCATGGCGGCGCTGATCATGATCGATGCCCAGAGCGTGCGCCGCGCCGCGGGGGCGCAAGCCCGCTTGTTGAACCAGATGGCGGAGGATTTCTACCGCAACCACAAGTTTTCGCCGGACCGTTTGGTGGAGTTTCTGGGGCATACCCGTCTGGAAGTGCTGATGGGGGCCTTGCTGGGGATGGCGGTGGCCCTGATCTTGCACTGCGGGCCGCCGGCGGTTTTTTTCCCGGTGTAAATTTCTTGGACGCGGGGTTGACTCGCTTTCCTGAAAGAGTATGATGTCACAAGAGTCGTCAATCCAAGGAGACATGAAAGTTATGAAGCGCAAGACCTTTGGTTTCACCCTGATCGAACTGCTGGTGGTGATCGCGATCATCGCCATGCTGGCGGCCATCCTTGTGCCGGCCGTCAACAAGGCGTTGTTGAGTGCCGCGATGGTGCAAACCGTCTCCAACGGAGCGAACATCTACAAGTCGGCTTTTGCGGGCCAGATGGACGACGTGGTGCTGGGCGGGGCCTATTCGGCCTGGCCAAAGGTCGGGGATTACGACAGTTCGACCGATTTCTTCATCAATCTGGTGACGTCCGAGGTGATGACGGTTTCGTTTGATTTCTTCTCGGCGAAGGGATTGGCGGCGTACAAGACATCGGATTCCAGCAAGTTCGAAGAAGACGGGAATGCGTGGAACCTGGTTCTGGGCTTGGATTCGGCGCAGGAAGGTACGACGTTCCTGTTTACCCGCAACAAGGCGGAAGCGGCGGTGCCTACAGACGACACGACGTTTGAATTGAGCAAAACGCAGGATCCTTTCCGCGACGGCGGGATGGTCGTGGTGTTGAAGGGCGGATCGGCCTTTTCGCTCAAGGGAGCCCAGTTGAAGGGCAGCTATATGAACCCGGCGCAGGATACGGAAGCCGAAATCGAGGTGGCGGAACCCTAACCGTTCCGTAGCCGGATTCCATGGAAAGGCTGGGGCACCCTTGCGCGGTCCCGGCCTTTTCTATTTCCGGCGGGGAAGCGTAGAAAACGGATCAGCACCGAAAGGACGCGAAGATGTGCGGCATTGTGGGATACGTGGGGCCGAAGAATGCGGTTCCGTTGCTGCTGGAGGGGTTGAAACGGCTGGAATACCGCGGATATGACTCGGCGGGAGTGGCGGTGCGGGAGGCGGATGGAGCCTTGAGGGTCCGTAAGCGGGTGGGGCGGTTGTCGAACCTGGAGGAATCGCTGGAGGCGGAGCCTGTGGCGGGGGGGCTGGGCATTGGGCATACGCGCTGGGCCACCCATGGCGAGCCGTCGGAGGTCAACTCCCATCCGCATCTCGACGGCGGCGGGACGGTGGCCGTGGTGCACAACGGCATCATCGAGAATTATCTGGCTTTGCGCACCGAACTAGAGGCCAAAGGGCATGTGTTCGTGTCCCAGACCGACACCGAAGTGCTGCCCCATCTGGTTGCGGAGATCCGGACCGCCAGCGGCGCGGAACCGGTGACGGCCATCCGCGAGGCGTTGAAACGGGCCAAGGGTGCCTACGCCTTGGGCATTGTGTTTCTCGATCGGCCGGGGGAATTGTACGCCGCGCGCTGCGGAAGTCCATTGATCATCGGCATGGGAGAGGGCGAGAACTTCATCGCCAGCGATGTTCCCGCCATCCTGAACCGCGTGAAAAAGGTGATCTATCTCCATGACGGCGAGGTGGCGGTTCTTCGCTCCTCCGGCGTGGAGTTGAGCACGCTGGAAGGGCAGGCGGTCGAACCGGAGGTCAAGCCCGTCACGTTGCGCGCCGAGGCGGCCGAGCGCGCGGGTTTCGAGACATTCATGCTCAAGGAGATCCACGAGCAGCCGCGGGTGCTGCGGACGCTGCTGGCGACCCACGTGGGCAAGGATGGCGCCGTGGATCTTGGCGAGGCCGCGGCTTTTCTCGAGGCGCAGGCCGCCGGTCTTTCGCGCATCCTGATCCTCTGCTGCGGTACCGCCTATTACGCGGGCATGTACGGCCGCCTGTTGCTGGAACGCTGGACGGGGATTCCCTGCGAAACCGATCTGGGCAGCGAGTTCCGCTACCGGGGGCCGCGCCTTCCGGAACGCACGCTGGTGCTTGCGGTGTCGCAGTCGGGCGAGACCGCGGACACCCTGGCCTCGGTGCGGCTGGCCCGCGAGATGGGGTGTCCGGTGGTGAGCATTTGCAACGCACCCGGCAGCACCCTGCTGCGCGAGAGCGATGCGGGCTTGCTGACCCAGGCCGGGCCGGAGATCGGCGTGGCCTCCACCAAGGCGTTCACGGCGCAATTGATGGCGTTTGCCTTGATCGCCATCCGGCTCGGCCGCCTGCGCGGCACGCTGGATCCGGCGCGCGAGAAGGACTTGACCGCGGAGCTCGGGCGGATCCCGGACGGCATCCATCGCGTGCTGGAGCGCCAGAACGACATCCGGGCGATTTCCCAGAAGTACTATGAATGTTTCAACGCGCTGTACCTGGGGCGCCGGTTCAATTATCCGATCGCCCTCGAGGGGGCGCTGAAGAACAAGGAAATTTCCTACCAGCACGCCGAGGGGTACGCGGCGGGCGAGATGAAACACGGGCCCATCGCGCTGATCAACGAGTTCCTGCCGGTGGTGTGCCTGTGCACGCCGACGGCCGACGAGGTTCACGACAAGATGCTCTCGAACCTCAAGGAGGTCGAGGCGCGCAAGGGGCGCATCATCGCGGTTGCGGCGGAGGACGACGACGCGGTGCGCGGGCTGGCCCAGGACCTGATTCCGGTGCCCAAGACCTATGAGGAGTTTTCACCGATGATCAACGTGATCGCCCTGCAGTTGTTCGCCTATTACAACGCCAAGCTACGCGGGGCCGACATCGACAAGCCGCGCAACCTGGCCAAGAGCGTCACGGTGGAATAGCGGGAACGGGCATGGCGCGGTTTGTCATCCGGGGCGGGCAGGCCATTGGCGGGAGCTTCCGGCCCCTCGGCAACAAGAACGCCGTGTTGCCGATGCTGGCCGCCAGCGTGCTGACCGACGAGCCGCTGGTGCTGGAGAATGTGCCGCGGATTCTGGATGTCGACAACATGCTGCGCCTGCTGGAGGACCTGGGGGTGGGCGTTTCGCGGCGGGGGCATGCGGTTGAACTCTGCGCGAAGGGATTGAAAAAAACCGTGCTCGACCGGGGCCTGTGCACCCGTGTACGCGGTTCCATCCTGCTGGCGGGGCCGCTGCCGGCGCGGCATGGCCGCGCCACCTTGTTCTCTCCGGGCGGGGATGCCATTGGCCGCCGCCGCCTGGATACGCATTTCGAAGGCCTGGGGCAGCTGGGCATCGGCATGGCTTGCCAGGGGGATTCCTTCCGCCTGGTGCGCCAGCGGAGGTTTCGCGCGGCGGAAATCCTGCTGGAGGAGGCCAGCGTGACCGCCACCGAAAACATCCTGATGGCGGCGACGCTGGCTCCGGGCCGCACAATCCTGCTGAATGCGGCCGGCGAGCCGCATGTGCAGGATCTGGGCGTACTGCTGAACAAGATGGGCGCGCGCATCACCGGTCTGGGAACCAACCGCATCGAAATCGAAGGGGTGGAGCGACTCGGGGGCGCCCGCCACCGCGTGGGGCCCGACTACATCGAGGCGGGAAGTTTTCTGGCGGCGGCGGCCGCGACAGGCGGGGTCTTAACCCTCACCGAGCCGCCCGATGCGATCACGTTGAAGGTCATGCAGCGCGCATTTTTCCGTTTGGGGGTGGAATGGAACCTAGCCGCGGGCCGGCTGGTGCTGCCTGCGCGACAGCGGCTGCGCGTGCGCCAGGACCTGGGCGGGGCCATTCCCAAGATGGAGGACGGCATCTGGCCGGCGATTCCGTCGGATCTGCTGAGCGTGGCGCTGGTGCTGGCGACGCAGACCCGGGGGGAAATCCTGTTTTTTGAAAAGCTGTTCGAGAGCCGGATGTATTTCGTCGACCGCCTGTTGGAAATGGGCGCGACGCTGGTGCAGTGCGATCCGCACCGGGTCGTGGTCAGCGGTCCCGCCCGGCTGCGGGCCCAGCACATTACGAGCCCGGACATCCGGGCCGGCATGGCGCTGATCATTGCCGCGCTGTGCGCCGAGGGGACCACCGTGATCGAGCAGGCGGAGATGGTGGATCGAGGCTATGAACGCATCGATACCCGTTTGCGCGCCCTGGGCGCCGACATGCACCGGGAAGGCTAGACGCGAAAGGAGCACGAACATGGATGCCATTCCTCGCCGGGAGTTCCTGAAGAAAGCCGCGGTGGCCGCCGCCGCCCTGGCGGTTTCGCCGCGGCGGCTTCTGGCCAGCGAAGAGGGATTCGCGGCGCGGATCGCCGTCGTGAGCGGGACCGATGTGGCGCGCATGATGGAGGCCGGTATCCGCGAACTGGGTGGGTGGGCGGCGTTTGTTCGCCAAGGGGGCAAGGTGGCGGTGAAGGCCAATGTGGCCTGGGCGTCGCTGCCCGAGCAAGGCGGCAATACGCACCCGGCGCTGGTGGATGCGGTACTGCGCGGCTGCCAGGCCGCCGGGGCCGCGGAAATCGTCCTTCCCGAGAATCCCTGCTCTCCCGCGAAGGTGAGCTTCGAAATGAGCGGAATCGCCGCGGTGGCCCGCAAGGCCGGCGTGCGACTCTATGAGCCGAAGGACGACCAGGATTTCGTGGAAGTGGATATTCCGCGGGGGCAGGTTCTGCGCAAGGCGGAGGTGATTCGGGACATTCTCGAATGCGATTGCCTGATCAACCTGCCGGTGGCGAAGACCCATAGCGGGGCCATCCTGACCCTCGGGATGAAGAACTGGATGGGCGTGGTCCGCGACCGCAGGGTGTGGCATCGCTCGGGCCTGCACCAGTGCATCGCGGATCTCAGCACCCGGATCCGGCCGAACCTGATCATCGTGGACGCCACCCGGATCATGGTCACAAACGGACCGCGCGGGTCGGGGCGGTTGGAACAGGCCAACCAGATTGTGTTCGGCACCGATCCGGTGGCGGTGGATGCCTATGGCGCGACCCTTTTCCACAAGAAGCCATTCGAGATTCCTCACATTCAATTGGCCCACGACATGGGCATCGGTTGCGGTGACCTGGACAGGATAGAAATCCGACGGCTGACGGCATGAAGCGCGGGGCCATCCAGGGGCTGGTCTTTGCGGGGGCGGTTGTGTTGAGCCTGCCCGTGCTGCCTTGGGGCGAAGCGGCGCGGCTCGTGCCGGCTCTGAGTCCGCTGTTGAACGGGCTGGGGATGCTGGCTTCCCGTTCGATCGGGGCATGGGGTTTGGCGGCGCTGCCGGTCCTGGTTGCCGCGGTCATCCGGCCCCGATGGTTTTGCCGCTATGCGTGCCCGGTGGGATTCGCGGCCGACAGGATCGGACGACTCCACTCCCAGGCGCGGGGGCGCTTTGTACGGTTGCCGAACCTGGCGCGCTGGATTCTACTGATCATGGTGGGCGGAGCGATGGCCGGGTGCCCGCTGGTGCTGTGGCTGGATCCGTTGTCCGTTTTCAACGGTTTTTTCAGCGCGTGGAGGGCACCATGGACCTGGACGGCGCTGGGGTTGGCCATGGGGTTTCCCTTGATTCTGCTGCTCAGTTGGATTTATCCGAATGCGTGGTGCCACCGGCTGTGTCCGTTGGGAGCGGCGCAAGACTTATTGATTCTGGCACGACGGGCCTTTCGTTCCCGGAAAGCACCGGTGGAATCACGGACCTTCCAGACCCCGATCAGCCGGCGGGCGTTGCTGGGGATAGCAGCGGGCGGGGCAGCGGGGGTGGCCTTCCGATGGAAGGCGGCAGGCGCCGCCTTGCCGATCCGTCCGCCAGGCGCCCGCCTCGAAGCAGAGTTCATGGGCTTGTGCGCCCGGTGCGGGGCTTGTATCCGGGCATGTCCCTACGGGATTCTTCGGCCCGACTTGGGTCAGCAGGGGTGGATGGGGCTGTTGGCGCCGATGGTGGACTATTCGCAGGCGTATTGCTTTGAATTCTGCAACGAGTGCACGACGGCATGCCCCACGGGGGCGATCGAACCGTTGTTGCTGGAGTCAAAGCGGCACCGGGCCATGGGCCTGGCGGAAGTCGATCCGGGGAAGTGCATTGCCTGGCATGACCGGCAGTATTGCATGGTGTGCCAGGAATTCTGCCCATATCTGGCCATTGAAGAGGTGACGCATCGGGGAGTCCATTGCCCGGTGGTCAAGCCGGAGATGTGCCGGGGCTGCGGGGCTTGCCAGGTGAATTGTCCGGCGCTGCCGGACAAAGCCATCGTGGTGAAGGGGATTCCGCAGCGCACCGCGGGACCGCTGCAAGATTGATCAGTCGTCGCGGGCAGGTTTTTGGCGCAGGGCTTTTTTGGCACCGTGCTTTTTCTTGGCGTCGACCATGAGGGCGGTTTGGCGGCGGGAGCGGCGGCGTTTTTGGCGGCGGATTTTTTCGCGTTCCTGCTGTTTTTTTGTTTTTTCGCCCCGGATCTTTTCGGCGATCTTGTCGCAGAGTTCGCGCCGGGCGAGAAAGCGGTTGAGGGATTGCGATCGCTCCCTCCCGCAACGGGCTTCGATGCCGGTGGGTTGGTGGAGGAGGGTGACGGTCGACGAGGTCTTGTTGGTTTTCTGTCCGCCGGGACCGCCGCCACGGATGAATGTTTCCCGGAGATCCGACTCCGCGATGCCCAACTGGGCCATGCGCTGGAGCAGTTGGCATTCCTTGTCCATGCTGACGGGAAACAGGCTCATGGTTCCAACTTGGCAGATTCAGGGGATGAAGTAAAGAAAGCGAGGGAAGACATATAGCAACTTATGGATACCAGATATTGCAATAAGTGAAGTTCAGTTATTGCAATAACTGAACTAAAGAAGAAACAGGGAATGGCCGGGGAATCTCGTTCAGGTGGAGAGGAGATTGTGCCAGGGGTGGAGGTTGTGCAGGCGCAGGATGGAGGCTCCGTTGCGCCAAGCCTTGAACGCCATTCTGGCGCTGGCTTCATCACGGTCCAAATCCGGGTGCAGGGTTTTGACGATGCGTTTCCGGGAGAGGCCGATCAACAGGGGGAGTCCAAGGGAAACGAGAGGCGCGAGGTTGTTCAGGATGGCGGCGTCCTGCGGGCGCGTGGTGCCGAAGCCAATGCCGGGGTCCACCACGATGCGGTCCGGGGAGAGACCGAGTTCCGCGAGGCGGGTTGCGAGCCAGGCGGCGATCGTCATGGAGGGATGCGCGTCATCCTCTGGCAGGACATGGGCGGCGCCATGCATTAGGATGATGGGGCAATCGCAGGAATGGGCGAAGTCAGCCATGCCGGGCCGGGAGAGGGCGGAAACATCGTTGAGAATGGCGGCGCCGTGTTCAAACGCCGCCCGGGCGACAGCGGCCTTGCTGGTATCGATCGAGATGGGGATCCGCACTTTTCCGGCGAGGCGATCAAGGACGGGAAGCAGGCGGCGGAGTTCTTCTTCTTCGGAAACGAGGGCGTGGCCGGGGCGGGTGGATTCGGCGCCGACGTCGAGAATGTGGGCGCCGTCGGTTTGCAGCTTCAGGGCCTGGTCGAGGGCGGCGGCGGGATCGAGGAACTGGCCGCCGTCGGAGAAGGAATCGGGGGTGAGGTTGAGGATGCCCATCAGGACCGGAGCGGGCAGGGGGGCGGGT
>CAYODC010000020.1:1546-16745 GCA_964402575.1 uncultured Verrucomicrobiota bacterium | reverse complement strand
GATTTCGCACGGATCGGAGAGGAAGCCGCAGAAGATGCCCATGGCGTTCGAGCCGCCGCCGACGCAGGCGGTGACGACGTCGGGGATGTCGCCGGTCATTTCAAAGAACTGCTCGCGGGACTCGATGCCGACCACGCGCTGGAAGTCGCGGACCATCATGGGGAACGGGTGCGGGCCGACGGTGGAGCCAATGCAGTAGAGTTGCGTGACGGGGTCCTTCATGTAGGCCATGAAGCAGGAATCGACGGCTTCCTTCAGGGTTTTGAGGCCGAAGGTGACGGGGATGACCTTGGCGCCCAGGAGCTTCATGCGGGCGACATTGGGGGCTTGCTTGGCGATATCGACTTCGCCCATGTGGATGTCGCATTCGAGGCCGAAGTAGGCGGCGGCCGTGGCGAGGGCCACGCCATGCTGTCCGGCACCGGTTTCGGCGATGAGCTTTTTCTTGCCCAGATACATGGCCAGCAAACCTTCGCCCATGCAATGGTTGAGCTTGTGGGCCCCCATGTGATTAAGGTCCTCGCGCTTGAGATAGATCTGGGCCGAGCCCAGTTTTTTGGAAAGGCGTTCGGCGTGGTAGACGGGAGTCGGGCGTCCCTGGAAATGCTTGCGGATGGAGCGTAGCTCGGCGATGAACTTGGCGGAGCGGGAGATGGTGTCATAGGCATCGCGGATCTCGGCCATGATTTTCTCGAGATCCGGGGGGAGATAGGCCCCGCCATATTTGCCGAATCGGCCATTTTGATCGGGGTGCAAATTGAAGTAGTTGGAATAATCAGGCACGTTCATGGGATCTCCTGTGGTTGGGATGTTTCTTTGCATAGATACAGATTGAGGTTCGACCTGTCAAGCGTTGCATGGGCAAGAATCCTGCATCCAAAGGGAATGGCGACTGTTATGCATGAATGATCCTGTCATCGAAAAACCCCATTGGCCATGGGATTGATCCGTGCCAGAGGGCGCGATTTGTTGTGCAAACATTGGAAGCCGCACGATGGTCGGCCGTGCGGGACACGCGGGGATGAGTTCGATGCCATCCGAGGCGATTCGGGTTCTCCCTTGCAAGGGGGGGGGAGATTTGGATAATTGCGGAAGGATTATACAAACGGAACCCAACCATGCGAATTGTCATTGTAGGAGGTGGCCAGACGGGGGGCCATCTGGCGGAAAAATTTTGCGAAGATGAACACGATGTCGTGGTGATCGACTCGGATGCCGAGCCGTTGGCGGAGTTGGATGCCCATTTGGATCTCATGACCGTGCATGGAGATGGAGCAAATCCATCCGTGCTGGAAGAAGCCGATATCGAACGGGCGGACATGGTGGTGGCGGTCACGGACCGGGATGACACGAACATTCTGGCGTGCATTTTCGCCCGGGCGAGAGGAGTGGGCCGGACCGTGGCCCGGGTGTCGTCTTCGGCCTATTCGACCAGCCGTCATATCCATTTCGACCAACTGGGCGTGGATTTGCTGGTTAATCAATACGACGAATACGCCCGGGATCTTTATAACGTCTTGCGCCTGCCGGGATCCATCGAAGTTGCCGATCTTCTGGACGAGCGGGTGATGGTGGTGGGGATGGCCATCCACATGGACAGCCCCCTGCTGGGCAGCGCGCTGAAGGACTTCGCGAAGAAGGAATGGCTGCAAAAAATCCGTTTCGTAGCCGTGGTGCGCGGGGAGGAAGTGCTGACGCCGCACGGGACCACCGGGTTTCTGGTCGGCGACGAGGTGTATTTTGCGGGAGAGCCGGATGCGATATCCGATTTCATGGCCTGGGCATGGCCGGAGCAGAGGCGATTCCAGCGCGCGGTGATCGCGGGCGGCGGGGAACTGGGCCTGCAACTGGCGCGGATGCTGGAGCACACCCGCATGCAGATTGTGCTGGTCGAGCAGGACGAGGAGCGGGCCGACTTTTGCTCGGGTCAGCTCAACCGCACGCTGGTCATCAAGGGCGATGCCTTGGACCAGGAAACGCTGGCGGGGATCGGCGAGGCTGGCGACATGGCCTATGTGGCGGCGACGGGCAGCGACGAGCATAATATCATCGGCTGCCTGGTGGCGGAAAAATACGGGGCGCGTTTCACCGCGGCGCAGGTGGGCAAGAAGGAGTACATCGGCATCGTGAATCAGCTGCGGCTGCTGGACCGCATTGTCGATCCGCATCTGGCGATGGTCAATTCGATTCTCCATTTCGTGCGGGGCAAAAACGTGCAGGCGGCGGCGATTCTGGCGCGGCTGCCGGGGGAGTTGATTGAAATCAAACTCCAGCCCAAGCATCAATGGGTGGGAAAGGCCATCAAGGACCTCAAGATTCCCGAGGGGGTCATCATCGTGGCGGCCCAGCGGGCCAGCCAGGTCAAGACGGCCACCGGCGACCTTGAATTGGCGGTGGGGGACCGGGTGGTGGTCTATTGCCTGCCGGATGCCGTGTCCAAAATGGAACCGCTGTTTTCAACCTGAGGGCAGGCGTTCCGATGAATTTCAAGACGGTTTTCCATGTCATCGCCTGGCTGCTGGGGGTGATGGCCGTGTTCATGGGGGGGTGCGGGCTGGTGTCGCTTCTCCACCACGAGCCCGCATCAGCCTGGACCGCGCTGGTGTATTCGGCGGGAGGAACGCTGGGGGTGGCAGTGGCGCTGGGACTGGCGACGCGGAACCAGAAGGAACTTTCCCGGCGAGACGGGCTGGGGGTGGTGGCCTTCGGATGGTTGCTGGCTGGCATTGCCGGAGCTTTCCCGTATATCCTGTCGGGCACCATCGCGTCGCCAGTCGGGGCGCTGTTTGAAACGGTGTCCGGCATGACCACCACCGGGGCGACGGTTATTCCGGTATTGGAGGGAATTCCCAAAGGCATCCTGCTGTGGCGGGCATTTTCGCAGTTCATCGGCGGCATGGGCGTGCTGATTTTGGTGGTGGCGATCCTGCCGTTCGCCGGCGCGGGGGGCATGCAGCTTTTCCGGGCGGAAATGCCGGGGCCGACCAAGGACCGGCTGGAGCCGCGGGTGGCCTCGACAGCCAAGATGCTGTGGGGCGTGTATGTCAGCCTGGTCTTGGCGCTCATCGTTCTGCTGAAAGCGGGCGGGATGGGCTGGTTCGACTCGGTTTGCCATGCGTTCACCACGATGGCCACGGGCGGCTTTTCCACTCGGACGGCCAGCATCGCGGCGTTCCACAGCGTGTATATCGAAACCGTGGTGACGATCTTCATGCTGCTCGCGGGGATCAATTTTTCCCTCCACTATCGTGTGGCGCGCGGAGAATTCTCGGCCTGGTGGAAAGATGGCGAAGTGCGGTTCTTTTGGGGAACCCTTGCCGCGTGCATCGCCCTGGGCACCTGGATCCTGCATATCTCCCGGTCCGGGGCGGGGGCGGGCTGGGGGGCGTCGTTCCGTGAAGTGGCCTTCACCTGCGCGAGCCTGGTGACCACGACGGGTTTTGTCACAGGCGACTATGATCGCTGGCCGCTGGTGCTCAAGCCCATGCTGATCTTCCTGATGATGCTGGGCGGTTGCGCGGGATCCACCGCCGGCGGCATCAAGGCCGGCCGCATCCTGGTGGTGTTCCGGACCATCGTGAGGGAAATCCGGCTGTTCATGCAACCGCAGGCGGCGATTCCGGTCAAGCTGGGCCGGAAAATCCTGGATGACGCCATGCTGCGGTCCATTCTGGCCTTTGTGGCGCTCTACCTGTTCGTGGCGGTCCTCGGCACGCTGGCCATGATCCCGTTCACGGACAACCTGCAGACGGCCGGTTCGTCTGTGGTGGCGTGTATCGGCAATGTGGGTCCCGGCTTTGGCTCGGTGGGCCCCACGGTGAATTTCGCCGGCATTCCGGACGCCGGCAAATCGATCCTGACGCTGCTGATGTGGGTGGGCCGGCTCGAGTTGTACACGGTGCTGGCGATTTTCATGCCGGCCTTCTGGAGAAAATGATGGGAATCGCACCTCGGTTCCCTTCGCTGAGAGCGGATGCCGCGTTGGCGGATGTCCAGGTGCGGCAAACGCTGGCGATGGGGCTCGTGCCTGTGGGAATCTGCCTGCTGCTGGCGGCGGCGGTGGCACCGGACTGGCCGTCCACGGGTCTGTGGGTTGGGGGCGGGGCGGCCATAGGGGGGATGGCGCTGATCTGGGGGTTGTGGAAGAAATCGGAAGGCCGGGATATGCGGGGCTATTCCACGGTGCATTTTCTCGTCCGCTACCTGTTCGTGGGGCTTTGTCCGGCGTTGATGTGGCTGGTGTTTGGCGGAGTCATTCTCGATTTGGCCGGCCTGTTCCCGCCGTTGATGCTGGCGCTGCTGCTGCTGCTGTATCCGGCCGGCCGCATCCTGCACGAGATGGATGCGGAAGGCGCCGGACCTTCGCCGCGCTGGCAACGGGCCCGGATTCTTTGTGGACTGGCGCAGATGATCTCGGCCGTACTGGCGCTCGCGGGAATCCTGTCCGGGGCGGTGGTCGAAGCGCATCGGGATTATCCAACCGATCCCACGCCTGCGCTGCTGGTCATTTGGATCCTCGCGCTGCTGGCCTTGGTGGTGGGCGTGGCGCTGGCCGTGTCCCGTTGGCCGTCCGGATTGGGCCGTGCGGAAACCCACCAGCCGTTGGACGACGAACCGGCACAGGGACCCCGAGCGCCCTCGCGCTTTGGGTCCGATCGCTATTGAGGACTCTGCGGGAAAAGTTTGCGCGCCGGGCGGGGGAACGGTACAGTGCGCGCTCGATATTTTGGGATCACAGGAAGGATGGATTGGCCATGAAGATGCGGACGAAGACTTGCGGCGATCTGCGCCCCGCCGATGCGGGCGCCAAGGTGGTTTTATGTGGCTGGGTGGACAGCGTGCGCGACCATGGCGGGCTGATCTTCATCGATCTGCGCGACCGCTACGGCCTGACCCAATGCGTATTCGATCCGCAGGACTCGAAGGCGGCATGGGATTCCGCCCAGGCCTGCCGCGGGGAGTATGTCGTGCAGATCCAGGGCGAAGTGCGCCTGCGGCCGGCGGACATGGTCAACGACCGGCTGCCCACGGGCGGGACCGAGGTGCGCGGCACCGCCATCACGGTGCTGAACAAGGCCCGCACGCCGCCGTTCCCGCTCGAGGACCGCCATGCGGAGAGCGTCAGCGAGGATTTGCGCCTGGAGTTCCGCTATCTCGACCTGCGGCGCGCCGCCATGCAGCAGTCGCTCATGCTGCGCCACCGCCTGATCCAGGCGGCGCGGAACTACTTCGACGAACAGCAGTTCGTCGAGGTCGAAACCCCCATCCTGACCAAGAGCACGCCCGAGGGCGCGCGGGACTATCTCGTGCCCAGCCGCGTCTGCCCGGGGATGTTCTTTGCCCTTCCGCAGGCCCCGCAGCAGTACAAGCAGTTGCTGATGATGTCCGGCATGGACCGCTACGTGCAGATCGCCCGCTGCTTCCGTGACGAGGACCTGCGCGCCGACCGCCAGCCCGAGTTCACCCAGATCGACATCGAGATGTCCTTCGTGACGGCCGAGGACGTGATCGAGACCGTGGATGGACTGATCGCGCGGTTGATGGCGTCCGCGGGCCTGCCGGTGCCGGCGCTGCCGCTGCCGCGCATGACGTACCGCGAGGCCATGGACCGCTTCGGCAGCGACAAGCCCGACTTGCGCTTCGGCATGGAGATCGTGGACCTCGGCGCCGTGTTCCAAGGCACGCAGTTCAAGCTGTTCGCGCGCACGCTGGAGGGCGGCGGGGTGGTCAAGGCGATCAATGCCAAGGGGCTCGCCCACGCGACCATCAAGATGGTGGAGGAGGACTGGACCGGGCTGGCCAAGGAAGGCGGCCTCGGCGGCCTGGCCTACATCCGCGTGCAGGAGGACGGCACATGGAAATCGCCCATCGTGAAGTTCTTCTCCGAGGAGGAAAAGGCCGGTTTGACGGCCGCGCTGGGCATCGAGCCCGGCGACCTGGTGCTGTTCGGAGCGGACAAGGCCGAAAAAGTGCTGCCCGTGCTGGGGCGCATCCGCCTGTTGGCCGGGGCGCAGGCCAACGCGAATCCGCAGGAGGTGTTCAAGTTCACCTGGGTCGTTGATTTTCCGTTGTTCGAACGGAACGACGAAGGCCATCTGGTCAGCGTGCACCATCCGTTCACCTCGCCCAAGCCCGAGGACATTCCGCTGCTGGACAACGCCCCCGAGAAGGTGCGCGCGCAGGCCTACGACATCGTGCTCAACGGCACGGAACTGGGCGGCGGCAGCATCCGGATCCACGATCCCGAGTTTCAGTCGCGGATGTTCCAGATCCTGGGACTGCCCGCGTCTGAAATCCAAAGCCGCTTCAGCCATTTGATCCGCGCGCTGGAATTCGGAACGCCTCCGCACGGCGGGCTCGCCATCGGCGCCGACCGGCTCGTCATGCTGCTGGCCGGCCGCCACAGCATCCGCGACGTCATTGCCTTCCCCAAGACCCAGAAGGCGATGGATCTCATGATGAACGCGCCGTCCACCGTGGACGACAAGCAACTGCGCGACATTCACATCAAGCTGGCCGTGGCTCCAAAAGCGGAAGTTTGAAAGCCCAATGTTCAATAAGCAATCTTCAATGTTCACTTGAATATGGATCATGGATTATTGAACATTGAATATTGATGTCTTCTTCCAGCCAGCTTGAGCTTCGCCATCTTCGCTTCGCCTATGAACCGGCCGCATGGACGCTGGCCGTCCCGGCCCTCGATTTCGGCGGCGAGCCGCTGTGCGGCATTATTGGCCCCAACGGATCCGGAAAAAGCACGCTGTTGAAACTGGCGGCGGGTCTGCTGGCGCCGGAGCAAGGGACCGTGACGCTGGATGGACAGGCGCTGGCGGGGATGAGCCGCCTGCAGATCGCGCTCCGCGTGGGTTTTCTGCCGCAAGAATGCCGGGTGATGTTCGACTACACGGTGGAACAGGTGGTGGCGATGGGCCGCCACGCCCACGGCGGGCTGCTGGACCTGTCCGAACCGCGCGACCGCGAAGCCGTGGCGCGCGCGTTGGCGGATGTCGGCCTCGAACTCCTCCGGCACCGACCGTTGTCCCAGTTGTCCGGCGGCGAACGCCGCCGGGCTTGGTTGGCTTCCGCCCTGGCCCAGGAACCGGACTTCCTGCTGCTGGATGAACCTACGCAGGCGCTGGACGTGCATCAGGCCGCCGCCGTCATGGACATCCTGGCCCGCCGCGCGGCCGCGGGCTTGCGCGTGGTGGCTGTCTTGCATGACCTCAACCTTGCCGCGCTATTTTGCGACCGGTTGATTCTCGTCCATCATGGAGAAATCGTCGCCGATGGCCTACCCGAGGCCATATTGACCGAATCGCGCCTGGTTTCCGCTTATGGCGCGCAAATCGATGTCTTTCCGCATCCGGGGACCTCAAAACCCGTGATATTGGCTAAAAAATAGCGAAACATGCATAAAAACGCGAAATTATGGGCATTATTACCGGTTTTTGCCGTTTTTTTTGCCATTTTCCCGTGGATGGGGGCTGAAAAACTGGATTTTCGTGAAATTTGCGTGTTTATGGGCGGCGAATGGACGGCCGACGGCATGATTTTCTTCCAAATACGGCTTCCGCGGGTGGTGTTGGCGTTGCTGGCGGGAGGGGCGCTGGCCATGTCTGGAGCCGCGCTGCAAGTGGTGTTTCGCAATCCGTTGGCGGAGCCTTGGACGCTGGGCATCGCCGGGGGAGCCAGCCTGGGGGCCTTTGTGGCGCGGGTATGTCCCTTTCTATGGCTGGCCTGGGGGCCGCTGAATACGTCGCAATTACTGGCGTTGCTGGGAGCGGCGGGCGCGTTGGGGTTGGTGCTGGCGCTGGCGCGGCGGGCAGGGGGGACCGCCACCCAGGCCCTGCTGCTGGGCGGCGTGACCCTCGGCGTGGTTTGCGGCGGGGCCATCATGGTGATCAGCGGGTTTATATCGCCCTGGAAACTGGCGGAGTTCCATCGTTGGCTGCTCGGCGGGCTCGATGCCGCCGACTGGAGGTCGGTGGGCGCCATGGCCCTCCTGGCCTTGCCCGGAATGGCCATGTTGATCCGCCAAGGCCGCAGTTGCAATCCGCTGGGCCTCGGCGAGGAAATGGCGGCCGGACAGGGAGTCGATGTGGCGCGTGTGCGCCGGTGGACGGCCATTGGCGCCGGCATGGCTTCCGCCGGCGTAGCCGCCGTGGCCGGGCCCATTGGGTTCATCGGACTGCTGGCCCCGCACGCGGTGCGGCGCCTGGTCGGTCCCGACATGCGGCGGGTCCTGCCTTGCTCGTTTCTGGCGGGCGGCGCGGTGCTGGCCGCGTGCGACACGCTGGGCCGCTGGGCCGCCGCCCCGCTGGAACTGCCCGTGGGCGCGCTGACGGCGGTACTGGGCGGCCCGTTGTTTCTCTGGCTGCTGGCCCGGCGCCGCTGACGGTTCCGAAATCGCTTGTTTGCGTTCCTGCCGGGTGGCATCCTTGTCCCGCATGAACCCGTTCGCCCATTTCGTGATCACCCGGTTCAACGCCCCGCTGAAGGCGGCCGGCGCCGCGCCCGCGGGAACGGATCTCGCGCAGGCGTTCGACTTGTTTGAGCGCGTCTGCCTGGCCTCGATGGACCGGCAGACTGAAGGCGCGATTCAATGGCTGGTATTCATGGACTGGGCCACTCCGGTGGCGTTCAAGGAACGCATGGCGGCGCTGGCGGTTCATTATGATTTCCTGCGGCCGATCTATACGACGGCTTTTCTGGAGTCCTCGGTGCGCGAGGAAATCCTCCGCCGCGAACGGCCCCGATCCATCCGCATCACGACGGTCCTCGAACCCGATACGGCCTTCCATCCGCGCATGATCGAGCAGATCCAGGAAGCGGCCCGGGTGCAGATGGGCCGCCAGGACCTACAACAGGGTTTTTTGATCCGCTTTCCCATCGGCTGCCGCGAAAGTTCCGGGGATTTTTATCTCGTCCGAGAGCCGCGCAATCCATCGGCCAGTTTCGTGTCGGTTCCGGAATGCCCCCGGACGGTGTTGTCCTTCGATCCGAGCGCACTGCCCGCAGACGTGCCGGTGCTGGAGTTGGCGCGCCGTCCGATGTGGTGCCGATTCCGTCAGCCGGATCTGCCCGACATGCCCGGTCCCGGCGTGTACTGGCCGTGGGGCGGCGACAGCGAATTCGCGCCTTTCGTGCCCGCGGGATTCCGCCATGGGTTTTTCTGGACGTGTGCGGAAGTCGCGCGGGGCCTCGCGCGCGGATGGACCGTCCGCTAGGCGGCATCAAGGGTCTTCTGCCGGGGGAATCCAGACCTTGGTTCCCGGTATCACATCGTCGCCGGGGGCAATGCCGTTGACGCGGCGAAATTCATCGAGGGAGACTACGAACAGTCGGGCGATTCCCGCCGCCGTGTCGCCATCCTGCACGGTGTAGCAGAGCATTGTGTCGGGATCGGGAAGGGGAGCGGAGGATTCCGCCGGGGCGGGAGCCGGCGGGGGCGGAGGATGGGGAAGCGGCACGAACACGACCGCCGCGGCGACTGCGACGAACAGCAGCAGAGCCCCTTTCCATTTCCAGTCGCCTAGGGGAATCACGGGATCAATCCAGGACCGGCGCGGCGGCCGCGGCAGGCAGCCAGCCGCGGGTGGATTCATAGTGGATTTCCCGCCAGCCGCCGCGCTGGTCGAGCTGGCGGACGATGGCTCCCTCGGGGATGGCCAGCAGCGGCGTCGAGGTTTCCAGCGGGCCGGAAAAAACCTTTTGGTCCGGGATCATCACGACGCATTCAGGGGTCTGGCGGAGCCCGCGATGCACCCAGAGCCCGGCAAGCGCCAGGGCCAGCAGGAATGCCATCGCGGCGGCAGCGGGGCGCGCGGTGAAACGCGCGCGCGGCCAGAGGATCCATGCGGCCAGCGCCAGCGCCAGCAGCCAGTAGGCGGACGTTGCCAGTTGCCGCCATTCCGCCTGGCTGGCTTCCAGCAGCAGGCCGACGAGGGCGGGACGGGCAGGCAATTCGGCGCCGGCGGTCTGCGCGGCGAAGCCGAGGTTGGCGCGGATGTCGGGATCGCGCGGCGCAAGGGTTTGCGCTTGGCGGTAGGCGCGGATCGCTTCCCCCAGATCGCCGTTTCGGTAGTAGGCATTGCCGAGGTTGAAGAGCACTGCCGGCAACGCCTGGCCTTCGTTCGCCAGCGATTGCCATCCGGCAATCGCATCGAGGAGACGGTTTTCATCATAGGCGCGCGCGGCATCGGCAAAGGTGCGCTCGAACTTCGTCTCGGTTTCCGTGGCCGCTGGCGCCGCCGTGGCCAGCAGCAGCCACGCCAGGCCGCCGAGAGTGGCATGCTGAATCCTGACCCCAGCCCCCTGACTCCTGATCCCTCTCATAGCTTCGCCCTTTCCGCCTTCCGGAGCAGGGAGGTCACAGAATCGATCCAGGTTCCCAGGGCTTCGCGCGAGAGCGAAGCGGACGCGGCATAGCGGATCTGGTCGGACAGGACGAAAAATTCGCGCCACTTCACGAGCGTCGAGTCATCGGTTTTCGCGGATTGCAGTCGTTCAAGAATCAACGGGGCGTCCACGGCGCCGGGAGGGAGGTTCAGCCGGTGGCCGAAGTAGTCCGAAACGGCATCGGCCAGCGGAGTGAAGACCGCGGCCGGCTCTGCGCCGGATTTCAACGCGGATTCAGCCCGCCGGAGGGCGGACCGGGCGCTGCGCGGGGCCTGCTGGCGGCGGGCGAGAGCGATGTCGCGGGCCAGGCGGTTGCGGCGGCGGGTGGCGAAGTACAGTCCGGCCAGGGCCAGCGGCGCGGCGGCCGGAAGCGCCGTCTGGAGGCGGTTCATCGTGCCGTTAACAGCCGGCGGCGCCCAGCGGTCCGGGGCGGGTTTCAGGTAGACGATGTCGCTGCCCAGCACGAGCGCATGCCCGCCCGCGCCCGTGGCGCCCGGAATCTGCAGCATCAGGGAGGACTCGCCGTTTTCGGAGGGTTGTACGGTCAAGGGGAAGGGGCCTGCGGCGACAGTGCGGTATTGCGAAGCCTCCGGATCGAAGAAGGAAAACTGCAGCACGGGCAGTTCATGCAGCTCCGTCGTGCGGGGAATGACGACCTGTTCGAAGGTCTTGACGCCGGCATCGGCCGTGGGGTCGGGACTGTCGCCGACGAGGCGCGCTTCGTACGCCTTGAAGGCCTCGGCGTCCTGATAGGCCGGCGGGCGGGCGGCGGCGATGTTGCCGACGCCTTGCAAACGCATCGAAACAGTGATGGGTTCGCCCACTTTCAGTTCGCGCGGGCGGACATCCATGGCAAACTCGAAGCGGCCCACGGCGCCGTCGAAATCCGCCGGCCGTCCGTCGTCCGGGATGGAGCGGACGGTCAGGGTCTGGGGCGGGGCCTGGACATTGACCGGCGTGGCCGGCGGTCCGCCGAAGGGATCGAAAAAACCCTCGAACGGATCGCGGCGTCGCTGGGCCTGCCGGTCCACCACACCGACCCGCAGGCCGGGTTGCAGGGTGAACGAACCGGCGGTCAGCGCCCGGGCGCGGGCCCGGAAACGGCGCAGGTTGTAGAATTGTCCGTCGACCTCCTCGCGAATCATCTGGACTTCCTCGAAGCCACTCAGCGCGAATCCCGACTCGGGGAATCCGCCGAGCAGGTTGATGTCGCGCGTGAGCTCCACGTCGGGCAGCGAATACAGGTGGATGACAAGATCGAAGACCTGGTGGATGTAGGGCGGCGTGGCCGGAAGCTGAATGCGCGCGAACAGCATTTCCCGCTGACTTGCATTGCCGGATGGAGCCCTCACCTCGATGGATACCTCCGGGATCGTGATGGTTTGGCCCTGGAAATCCAGGTCGTAGGGGCCGACGGTGTGGGTGCCTGGCTTCTGGGGAAAGAGGTTGTAGGTCAGGCTGACGCGCGACCCACCGGTGCCGAATTGCATCTGCTGGCCCGTGCCGGTGATCTGCAGGCCGGGAACGGAGGGGAACTCCACGGACGGGGCCGAGCGCACGCCGTGGAAGGTGAGGGTGGCCGTGGCGGTCTCGCCCAGGTTCAACAGGCGCGGCTGCACGTCGAAGGTCACCTCAACCGCCGCCGCCGGCAGCGCCATCGCGAAGACGAGCCCCAGCATAGAGCTCGCGAACATCTTCGCAAAATGGATCGGGACATTCATGGCTGGGTACTGTAGCGAGTCGAGGTATCTCTACCAGTCTTTTTCCACGGGGACGGGACGCCCGAGGAAGGGATGCAGCCGGTCGCGCTGGGATTGCTCCTGCGCCTTCGAAGCATCCAGCAACATCGCGGCTTCTTCGGGCGTCATTTCTTCGGATGGTTTTTCTTCCTGGATCTGCTCCTCCTGCTTCTGTTGGTCTTCGGGTTGCGAGGGTTCAGGCTGGGGCGGTTGCTCCGCCTGTTGCGACGGCGGTTGTTGTTGTTCTGGTTTCGGGTCCTTTGGTTCCTCCTGGTTTTGTTCCGGTTGATCTTGGTTCTGCTGATCTTGCTTCTCTTGATCCTGCTTTTGCTGGTCTTGTTGCTGCTGCTGTTGTTTCTGCTGCTGGATCTGTTGCTGTTTCAGGACGGCGAGTTCGTAGTTGGCCTTGGCGTCCTCGTCGTGCGGATCGAGGGCGATGGCGTTTTCATACATCTGAATGGCCTGGCCGATGGCGGCTTCGCCCTGCTCCAAGGCGTTGGTGGCAGCCGGCGCCACCGTGGGGGCAGGCGGCTGGTTGGCGAGCTGGAAGAGGGCGTTGCCCCGATTGTAGTAGGCCTTGGATTGCAACCGCAGATCGGGGCTGGCCGCGGCCGCCGCAAAATGGGTGGAGGCCTTTTCCACGTCGCCGCCGGCATAGGCCGCCAGCCCCGCGTTGTAGTAGGCCGCCGCCGGATCCAGCTTCTCGACGGGGGCGGCCGCGACCGCCTGCAGGAACGCATCGGCGGAGGCGGTATAGTTGCTCGCCGCGAAGGCGGCCAGGCCAGCATCAAACGCCGCGCGCGCCCCCTGCGGTTCGGCGTGCGCACCGGTCGCGATCCAGCCTCCCATCAGGCAGATTATTAATTTATAGGACAGACCCCTATGCTCGTTATCCCGAATCCTGAACCCTGAACTCTGAACCCTTGCCCTCATGTCCCCGCCTCCGCCTTCGTTTTCCGCCGGTCGCCCAGCAGGGATTCCCAGGCCAGCAGCAGGAACGCCGCGGCGAGGAGCCCGACAAAGCGCTCTTCGTATATTTTGGCCGTGCGGGTTTCCTGTTCCGATCGCTTGAGGTGGGTGATGCTTTCGTTGAAGACGCGCTCGAGGCCGGTGTCGCCGGGAGCGGAGCGCACATAGGTGCCGCCGGTGCCCAGCGCGAGTTTCTGCAGGATGTCTTCCTTCAGGGCGGTCTTGACGATCTGCCCCTGGCGGTCCTTGAAATAGGCGCCCTGGCCGTCGCCGGCGGGGACCATTTCGCCTTCCAAGGTGCCGATGCCGATGGTGTAGACACGGATGTTTTTCTCTTTGAGCTCCGACAGCAGGGATAGCGGTTCGCCCTCGTGATCTTCGCCGTCGGTGATGAGCAGGATGACGCGGTCGGCGGCGCCGTCGGTCGAAAAGGCCGCGATGGCCGTGCGGAGGGCCTGCTCGATGGCGGTGCCACCGCGCGGGATGATGCCCGCATACAGGTCGTCGAGCGTCATGGTGAAGGCGGCATAGTCGATGGTGAAGGGGCACTGGAGGATCGACGAGCCGGCGAAGGGCACGAGCGCCACGCGGTCGCCGCGCAGCGTGCGCAGCAGGTCGCGCACGCCCCACTTGGCCTGCTGCAGGCGCGAGGGCTTGATGTCGGAGGCCATCATCGAGCGCGAGGTGTCCAGCACGACCGCCAGATCCAGACCCTTGCGGCGGACTTCCTCCCAGCGGAAACCCCATTGCGGACGCGCCAGCGCAGCCACGATCAGCGCCAGCGCCAGCAGGCGCAGGACCAGGCGGGATTTCGCCCGCGCCGGATTCCAGGCGGGGGCGAGGATGCCGAGCATGGACGGATCGACCAGTTGCTCCAGGGCGGCGCGTCGGCGGCGCAGCAGGGCGAAGAGCGCCCATGCCAGCGGGATCGCCAGCGGCAGCCAGTACAGGAGCTGGACCTGGCCCCATCTCATGGCAGCCTCCCGAGGCGGGTGAAGTCCAGCAGCGTTCCCAGCGCAAGGCAGATCAAGGCCAGGATGGCCAGCGGGGCAAAGCGCTCTTCATAGCGGGTGTACTGGTCCAGTTCGATCTTCGTCTTCTCCATCTCGTCGATCTGCCGGTAGGTTTCCTCGAGGCTGGCGAGATCCGTCGCGCGGAAATACTTGGCGCCGGTGGTTTCGGCGATCTTGGTCAGCATGGCATCGTCGATCTCTGGCCCGGCCATGGCCAAGCCGAAGAGTCCCATGCCCTGGCGGGGGCGGTCGGAGGCCGCCCCGACGGTATAGACCTTGATGCCGAGGGCCGCGGCGGCTTGCGCGGCGTCCTGGGGGGCGAGGCGGCCGGCGTTGTGGATGCCGTCGGTGAGCAGCACGACGATCTTGCTCTTGGCCTGGGAATCGCGCAGGCGGTTGACGCCGGAAGCGATGGCATCGCCGATCGCCGTGGCATCCTCCAGCATGCCGGTCTGCAACCGGTCCATCTGCAGCATCAGCCAGGCGTGGTCGGTGCTGAGCGGCGCGATGGTGTAGGGCATCGCCGCGAAGGCGACGATGCCGATACGGTCGTCGGGCCGGGCCTCGATGAAGCGGGCGATGACCGACTTGGCGGCGTCGAGCCGGTCCATGCGCTTTGTCGCGGTGGAGAAATCCTCCGCGCGCATGGATGTGGAGGTATCCACAACCAGCACGATATCGACGCCTTCGGTGTCCACGCGCGACTCGCTCATGCCCTTTTGCGGACGGGCGGCGGCGAGGACGAGGAAGACGAGGCCTGCGGCCAACAGCGCCGGCGGCAGCCAGCGGAGCGCCAGCCAAGGCGAACGGGGCAGCCCCAGCAGCGCCGAGGCGTCGGAGAACGTCAGCGGCGCCTGCCGGCGGCGGGCATGCCGCAGCCAGACCAGCGCCGGCACCAGCAGCAGGAGCAGCAGCAGCCACGGATGGCGGAACACGATCAAGGTACGCCTCCCGGTTCAGGCGCGGCGGCCGGTAGGGTTTCGCGGACGAGGCGCTCGGCGGAATCGAGGGCGTTGCGCATGTCCGTGGCGCCTGGAGCATGGCGGGCAAACTTCACGAGATCGCTTTGCTCGAGAAAGC
>CAYODC010000020.1:0-1536 GCA_964402575.1 uncultured Verrucomicrobiota bacterium | reverse complement strand
AGGGATTGATGCGCGTCGGAAAGTTTCCGCGAGGTCATGGCATCGCGGATGAATTCCTCGGTCGTGCGTTCAGGCGCGCGCAGGCCGAAGCGGCCTTCGAGGTAGCGGCGGACGATGCCGGAGAGTTCGACGTAGAACGGCTCGATCTTCAGCGCTTCGATCCAGCCCCTGGCGCGCAAATCCGCCAAGGCGTTCAGGGCCACTTCGTGCGGAGGGATGGAGGGGGCCATGTGCAGGATGGTCCGCGGCGTCGTCAGGAACTTGCGCAGGGCGAGGAACGCCGCGGCGAGAAGTGCCAGGCCGGCCAGCACGGCCCAGATCCAGCGCGAACGGGGGGCGGGCCACTGCGCCAGGCCGCCCTTCGCCGGGCGAGGATCCGTTTCGCCGGGCTGGAGCGAGGAGGCGACTTCGAGGGCCAGGAACGGATAGGCGTTGCTGGACGTGCCCGCGGCGGAGGTGAAGGTGAGGAAGGTGTTTTCGCCGATCACGTGGTTGGTGACGGTCATCGACGTCAGGCGGAGATGCTGGACGGTTTGGCGCAGGCCGTTGGTGAAGGCCTTCGACTCGGTTGTCGCGTCGCGCACCACCACGTCCTTGCCGCGGGCGGGATTGGGAAACGTTACCGTGGTGCCGTCGCGATGCAGCACGGTCAAGGCAACCTCCACCGGATCGCCGATGCGGATTTGGTTGGTCGACATGGACGCGGAGACGGAGAACTCCTGCCCGGCGGGAAGCGTCGGCACTTGCGGTTCGGTCCGGGAGCAGCCCGCAGCCCAGGCCAAGGGCAGCAGGAGCATGGTTTTCCACAGTGTGGAAAACTTTTTTCCACAGTGTGGAAAAATTCCTGGAAAGTTTTCCATGGCGTGGAAAAACGCCGGAAAATTTTTCCATGGTGTGGAAAATATTAAATTATAGGACCGACCCCTCGGGTTCATCGGCGGCGCTCCCGGGTGCGGAAGAAGCGGACGAGTTGGCGGGCGTAGGGTTCGCCGGCGTTCAATTCGATGGCGTCGGAGCGGGCGCGGGCCAGCCGGCGCAGGAGGGCGTCGCGCCGGGCGGACTGCTGGGAGAGCAAGGCGCGACGGGTGGGGGCGTGGGAAGTGTCGATCACGACGCGCTGGCCGGTCTCGGGGTCCTCGAAGTCGACCAGGCCGACCGGCGGCAGGGCGCTTTCGCGCTTGTCGCCGATGACGAGGCTGACGAGATCGTGGCGGCGGGCGGTGACGCGCAGCAGGTGGTCGCAAGGGGGCGCGAGGAAGTCGGAGACGAGGAAGGCGACCGAGCGGCGGCGCACGACGCGGTTGAGGTATTCGAGGGCGGGGGCGAGATCGGTGCGCGGGGAAATCGGCCGGGCGGAGAGGATTTCCGAGATGACGCGCAGGACGTGGGTGGGGCCCTTGGCGGGAGGAATGTGCTTTTCGACGCGGTCGCTGAACAGGATCAGCCCCACGCGGTCGTGGTTGGCGATGGCGGAAAAGGCCAGGACGGCGGCGATTTCGGCGGCGAGGTCGCGCTTGAGCTGGGGCGTCGAGCCGA
>CAYODC010000019.1:6292-16804 GCA_964402575.1 uncultured Verrucomicrobiota bacterium | reverse complement strand
GGCGATGCCCGTGGCGATCGCCGCGTCGCTGCGGATGAAGAACTGGTTCCACAGCAGCCCGCCGAACGGCAGCCCCATCGCCGAGCCCGCCATGAAGAACAGCACGAAGATCTCCGCGCGCTTCAGCGTCTTCTGCGCGCGCTTGGCGACCTCGATGAACAGGATCACCGTCACCCACTGCGAGGCCGACCCGATGCTGTCCACCCCCGCCAGCAGCCCCATGTAGATCGCGCCGGGCACCATCAGCAGCGCCACGAAGATCGCCCCCAGCAGCGAGGTCCAGTTGAAGCCGTCCTCGAAGGACGAGGGGACTTCCATCACCTGCCGGAATTCCTCCAGCTCCTTGTCGATCTTGTGCTCAGCCATGGTCGGAACTCGCCTTCAGGCGCACCAGGGTCTGCTGGCGGTAATGCTCCATCGCCTCCTTCGGGATGGAGCGCCACAGCAGGAACTGCGTGCGCAGGTCGTCAAACAGATTGCGGTTGAGGCGCATCCAGTCGCCAGGCTGCCCGGACTTGCGGGTCAGGCGGATCTGGACCTCGTCGATGCCGGGAATCTCGCTGGGCGCGCTGCGCAGCTCGAAGAACTGGGTCACGCCCAGGTCGAACGGCGCCAGGGCCAGGGTCGCCTGCAGTCCGAGCGCGTCGCCTTCGTGGCGGACCATGCGGGTGTCGCGCGCCATGAACGCCCCGAGGCCCGTGTCGCTGAAGTGCTCGAAATGCTCCTGCAGGAAGCTCACGACGCCCGTCAGGTCGTAGGCCGAAACCGTGAACGGAAAGACGACTTCCTGGACATCCCCCTTCGGCGGCGGCGGCCGCCACGACCGCAGCAGCCCCGGATTGGCGCTCTTCGAGGCCTGGATGGCCGGATAGATCGCCGACACCAGCACCGTGGCCATCACGATCAGGATCGTGACGATCGCGTTGGTCGAGGAGTAGTTGATCTCGGGCACCTGCACGAGCCCGAAGGACGCCAGCAGCGTCAGGATCTTCATCGAGCCCTGCGCAATGAGATAGCCGCCCATCCCGCCGAGCACCGAATAGACCAGCGCTTCGGCGAAGAACAGGCTCGCGACATGCGGCGGGGCCAGGCCCAGCGCGCTGAATGTGTAGATCTCCTTCTCGCGGTCGGCCACCGACCCGAGCATCGTCCCGAAAATCACCAGCGCCCCCAGCAGCACCGGGAACAGCAGGTCCCCCACCCCGCTCGCCGCCACCACCGTCCCGAGAACGTGCCGGTAGACGCCGTCCTGCCGCGTCGCGACGATCGGCGTGCGGTCCATCATCCGCGCGAATTCATCCGCCATGCGCTCGGCGGTCCCGGAATCGGCCGTGTAGAGATGCACCACGCTGACCTTGCCGCCCGCGCGCGCGCAGTTCTCGTCGGACATCACCACGACGGAATCGGTGGGCAGGTTCGCCCAGTTGGCCTGCTGCGTCAGCAGGTCGTCCGCCGCCACCGTCACCTTCGCCCCCGTCTCCTGCATCTGCGCGTAGTCGATCGGAATGATGCTCGTGTTGTCCATGTCCGTCATCGCCGTGAACCGCGTGGCATTGATCAGCGGCCCGACCGTCAGCGGCAGCCCCTTCACCCGCACCCTGTCGCCCGGCCGCACCCCCAGCAGCACCGCCACCGCATCGGTCATGAACACGTGGTCGCGCAGGATCTCCGGATCCTCGATGCCCAGCAGCGCCCGCAGGTCGGCGCGGTGCCGCAGCTCGGCCGGATCCACGCCCAGGATGCCCTTGACCGTGACCGGATTCGAGCCATCGGCCAGCGACGCGACGAAATCGGGGTCCTTCGGGAACTCGGGACACACCCAGTGCCGGGTGGCCATGTCGGCCTCTGCGCCCCAGCGCGCGCGGACCAGGTCCACGAAGTCCGGGTTCAGCGTGCCCCAGGAAGGCGGATGGTACAGCACGCCGGCGTAGCCTGGCGACGGCGCCGCGAACAGCCGCACGATGCCGCGCTGCGTGTCGAACGACGCAAACACCAGGATCGTGAACGTCAGCAGGACGATCGTGATGGCCGTCAGCGCCGTGCGCAGCGGACGGCGGCGCATCGTCGAAATCCCCATGCTCATCGCCGCCATCACCGTGTTGAAGCGCGAGATGTCGGCCTGGTGCACCGTGTTGGTCATGCCCTGCATGGCCTTCAGTTCCGTCTCGAACTTCTGCATGATGATGAAGATCACCAGCGACGACAGCACCACCACTGTGAAACCAAGGAAAATGATGATCGGCGTCTGGGCGACCGCGAACGCCGGATGCGACAGGTACAGGATCGCGAACGTGGCCAGGAAGAACGCCCCGAACCACACCACCTGCCGATAGATGATGGTCGACCCGATCAGCAGGCGCTCCAGCGCGAACGCGAACGGAATGCACAGCGCCAGCAGAATCAGCACCGCCGCCACCAGGTCGTCCATGATCGACCGGCTCGTCTCGTACACGGGCTGCGACGACAGCAGGGCCGCCGCCGCCAGTGATTCGGCGTGGATGCCATCGCCGCCCGCCTCGGCCGCGGCAATCAGGTCCTGGGCCCGCCCGTGCAGCTCCTCGATCGAACTGTTGAGGATGTCCTTCGAGCGCAGCAGGGCCAGCCGCGTCTCGTTCAACCGCCACAGGTCGCCCGCGCCCTGGAACGAGGACCGCACCCCCAGCCAGTTGCCGACGATGGAATAGCCCTGGCCGAGCGACTCGCGCATGTCGAGCTTCGCCGCGTCGCCGCCCCCGTTGTTCAGCCCGACCGCCGAACGCAACTCGAAGATCTTGGCGTCGGTGACCTTCTCCTCGATGAAGAAGGAGACCACCCCGTCCTCCGTGCGGACGTTGCCCCGGTCCGAGGTGTCCCCGCCGAGGTTGGCGTTGCCGATGGCGTCGAAAACCTTGGCTTCGTCGGGCCAGAACCGCGGCGGCATCAGGTAGAATCCGCCCCGGGCCCGGAGCATGTTGAGACGGCTGCGGAGCGTGCGGCGGGAAGCCATGTCGGAGACTTCGACGATCTGCCCGCGACCGTCGAAACGGGCGGCAAAGGCGACCGGCTGCGCGGAGTCTTCCTTGGGCAGGCCGCCGAACGCATACGCCCCGTTCTGGTCGGTCATCGCCAGCAGGAACGGATCAAAGGCCGGAAACTTGTTGTGCGGCCAGAAAACGCGGTTCCAGGGATCCTCGAAGCTGGCCATGACCACCGCGCCCGGCACGGGCAGGTTGGGAATGGAACTGCCCCGGTGCCGGCCCATCGTCATGGCGCCCTCGGCGGCCTCGTTGCGGAAGCGGGGATTGAGATAGGAGTAGTCGGCGGGAATTACCCGCCGCAGCGAAAGACCGCGCTGGTCCGCCACCGCCTCCACCTCGCCCACCTGCGCCTCCTGGTCCCCGACCGCCGCCAGAATCCGCGCGATCTCCTCGATGTTGCGCTCGAAAACGCCCAGGTCCAGGCGGTCGAGCGTGTCGCCGGGAGTGCCTTCGCGCGGCAGGGTTTCGTGGGTGGTGCCCAGCACGATGTTGTAGATGCCATAGCGGCCGGCGACTTCGCCGCCATGGATCAGGCCGTTGGCCGCCCAAAGCAGGCGCGGCTGGGCCAGCGTGGCGTCCACGCTGGCCGTTTCAAAAAACTCCGGCGCGCGGCCGGCGTCCTCCAGCCGGTTATGGGCGCGCAGGAAACTCTGCTGCACCCGGCCATAGAGCCCGGGCTGGTCCTTGTCGCGGTTGCGGATTTCGGAGTCGCCGCCAATGATCACGCCCCAGCGTTTCGTGCTGTCGCCCAGCAGCAGCGAGGCGTGCAGCGTGATCCAGCGGTTGCCCAGCAGCCGGTGCAAGGCCACCGAGGAATCCAGCATCCGCTTTTCTTCCTGAAGCTCCTTCTGACGTCGGGCGATGTTCCGCCGGACGGCCGCCAGCACCTTGTCCAGCATGGGCTGGAGGTCCGGCCCGATGGCCCGGCCCCGGCTCAAGGACCGGCGCAACTCGTTCCACTGGTCGAACTCCGCCTTCCGCTCGGCTATCTGCTTCTGAAGGACCTCCCGGCGCTCCTCCTCCGGCTCCGCCCCCCCGGCCAGCCGGCTGGCTTCCTTGCGCAAATCCTCCAGCTCGCTGCGGACATCGAGGGCCATGTCGCGGGCCTGGTTGCGAATACGCTCCGCCAGGCGGCGCCCACCGGGGTCGCCCAGGTGCGCCAGCGGATCGGCCTTCCCGATGATGCCGGAAATGTGGCCGAGAAAGGCGTGCTCCTCGCGCCATGAGTCGGTCCGGGCCTTCAGCGTGGCCTCGCGGTGGCGGTCCTGGGATTCCAGGGCCCAATAGAAATTCACCACGCCCGCGTGGGAGCGCGCCTGGTTGTCGAAAAACGCCAGCACGATGTGGCGGCGCGGGCGGTGCTGGCGGAAGATTTCCGCCAGCCGCAGGAGCCCCGCGCAGTTGGCCGCGGCGCGCGCGCCGGGCGCCAGGCGCGGAAACTCCCCGAACGTGTCGAGATTCGCCCCCAGCACAATGGTCTCCTCGAGGCCCAGCTCGAACACCGGATCGGTGCCGGGCAGGAAGGCGATGACGTTGCGCCCGGCGGCGCGCTTCCAGGTGATCTCGGAATGGATCGCCACCGTCTCGCCCCACGGCAGCTCTTCGCGCGGACCGTCGAAATAGAAGCGCGGCAGGTTGGCATTGGCGCGGACATAGTGGGAATGCTGGGAATCCCCTTCCCGGCCATTGACGAATATCACGGCGCGCGCGCCCAAGCGGAAGGCCTTGAGCCATTGCATTCCGGCGTTGAACTCCATCACCACGATCCGATCGCGCACGGAAACCGCGTTCAGCCGCTCGTCGGAGCCATCGCCCAGGTCCACCAGTTCGCCGACGATGCCGTCACGCGGCGACACGGGCGGCTGGAGGGCGTCGGGACGGCCGGGCACCAGCGGAATCGTGCGGCTCCCCGCGACCATTTCGCAGCGGCGCACCTCGGTCTGCAGCGACGGGAATTCCTGCACCACGACATCGTCGATGCCCATCTCGCGCAGCCGCTGCTCCACGTGGCGCGCCGCCGCGGCGTATTCCTCCGTGCCGCTCAGCCGGTGCGGGGCGCGCAGCAGCGCCTCCGTGTCGGCCCGGAAATCCGCGCGCGCCGGCAACACCGCCACGGCGGCCAGCAGAAACGCCCATGCCATGGAGGCGAACCTATTCAATGTGGCCGACCTCCACTTCCACCTCGTCGCGCCGGGCGATGCGCTCGATGCCGCCGTCGCGGATCCACATCAGCCGGTCGCAGATGTTCATCATGCGGTGGTCGTGCGTGGCGCAAATCGTCGTCACGCCGCGCTCCTGGTTCAACTTCTGCAAAATCGCCAGGATTTCGTCGCCGGTATGGTGGTCCAGGTTGGCGGTGGGCTCGTCGCACAGCAGGATGCTGGGCTGGTTCGCCAGCGACCGGGCAATGGCCACCCGCTGCTGCTGCCCGCCGGACATCTCGATCGGGCGGTGGAACCAGCGCTCCTTCAGGCCGACGAGATCCAGCAGCTCCATGCCGCGCTTGCGCGCCTCGTCGGGGTTCACCCCGCCGAACGCCATCGGCGTGGTGACGTTCTCCAGCGCCGTCATGTACTGGATCAGGTTGTAGGATTGGAAGATGTAGCCGATCTTGCGGCAGCGCAGGAACGCCAGCTCCTCGGCCGTCAACTGCGCCACGTCCACCTCGTCGATGAACACCCGCCCCTCGCTCGGGCTGTCGAGCGCGCCGATCATGTTGAAAAACGTGCTTTTCCCCGATCCGGACGGCCCCATCACCGTGATGAATTCGCCGGTGTAGATCTCCACGTTCACGCCGCGCAGCGCGTAGGTGGTCTCTTCGCCGCGGCGATACATCTTCTTCATGCCGACGGTGCGGATGATCACGCGCTCGGACGCGGCGGGCGCCGCGGCGGCAACAGGGCTGGAGGGTGCGGCTTTCATTATTCGATCCGCATGGCCTCCATCGGCGCCAGGCGCGCCGCGCGCAACGAAGGATACACCGCGGACACCGCCGCCAGCACCATGCCGACCGCGATGGAAATCACCCCCGCCAGGGCGACATCGCCCCACGGAAAGGCCTGAATCAGCAGCGACCGGAACATCACTGCCATGCGCCCTCCGGCCAGCACGAACCCGGCCAGCGCACCCCCCACCCCGCCGACCATCCCGAGCAACCCCGCCTCGATCAGGAAGACCGTCATGATGAAGCCGTCCAGCGCGCCCAGACACTTCAGCGTCGCAATCTCGCGGAAACGCTCCGTCACCGACATCAGCATGGCGTTGGCAATGCCCACCGCGCATACCAGCATCGACACCAGCGCCAGCCACGTCATGCGCATGCCGATGCCCATCAGGCCGCCGCCCGTCTCCAGGGTCTGCCGCTCGGCGACAGCTAGCAATTCCCGGCGCGCCTGCTGGCGGGCCATGGCCTCCAGCGCCTCGGGCGCCAGCCCGTCCGCCGCCACCTCGTTGGCGCGCATGACGTCCAGGAACCACGCCGCCCGCTCGCGGCTGCGCAGCAGCTTCCAGATCATCGGCACCGTCACGTCGCCCGGCAGGACGTCCCGCAGGGCGGCCACCTCCTGGCGCACGCCCGGGTTGTTGATAGTGGCTTCAATCTGGAGCGAATGCTCCAACTGGGCGACCTCCCGGGCCAGCGCCGCGGCGGCATCGGGCGACAGGGGATACCCCGCGTCGCGCAGGGCGTCGCCGAACGGCCCGTCCGCCCCGCGCAGCGCCGTCATCAGCGGTGTCCCGCCCAGGCGTTCGCGCAGGGCGGCAATCGCGGCGGCCTGGCCGCGGCGCACGTTTTCAACCTGCTCCTTCAACGCGGGCCAGCCGGACAAAAACGCCCGGAATTCCTCCAGCGGCACCGGAAAGCGCAGCGTCTTCAGGTCGGCCAGCCCCGTCGCAAACTGCTGCCACTCCCGCTCTCCCTGCAGGCGGTCGAAAATGCCCACGGACTCCTCGGGACCGACGAGCACGCGGCGGCGGCCATAGTCGAGACCGGCGAAGAAATCCAGATAGCGGACGGCCGCCGCGGCCTGCGGACGAAGCCCCGCCAGCGCCGCTTCGTCGATCCCCCCGTGGGCGGCCAGCTCGCTCCGGTCTTCGCCATCCAGTTCCCCGACGGCGAACTGCGCCAGGATCTCCTCCGGCGGGCGCGCCATCGAGAGCCGGGCGATCCACAAATCCACCCGGTGCAGGTCGCGGATCTGCTCGCGCACGGATTCGGCCACCGCGCGCTTGATCAGGCTCTCCGTCAGGATGTTCATCAAAAACGCCATCGCAACGATGATCACCGCCACGGTCACCGTGGCGCGGAACAGGCGGTACTTCACTCCCGTCAGCGCAATCTGCAGCACGCGCCCGGGAGGCAGCACCGGCTGGTTCTGGACATCGATCGTCTTCATGGTCATCCCGGCATGATCGAAAAGGGTTTGGGAATCGTGCCGCCCGTGGCCAGGAAATAGACCAGGCTGACGATCATCGGCAGCATGCCGCCGAGCATCTCCCCGGCGATCAGCCCGAACATCAGCGGCTTGCACTTCTGGTAGATGCCCGCCCCGCCGAAGCGGGTAATGCCCGCCTTGATGAACCAGCCCGCCAGGAACGACTGCGCGAACGAATCGCCCGCGTATGTCGACCACACCAGGAACATCACCGGATGCAGCGGCCAGCGTGTAAAGCGCAGGCGCATGGCCGAAAACGCTAGCACCAGCCCCGCCGCGGCCGCAAACGCGACCAGCCCGTTGCGGTGCGGGGCCATTTCCTTGAAGCGCGCCAGCCCCGTCGCCTGCCCCGCCTCCTCGAGCTGCCCCTGCGCATCCAGGCGCTGCATGATGCTGATGGCCTCGTTGAACGGCCGCTTGGCCTGCTCGATCTTCCACAGCGAAACATCCACGCCCTTCTCATACTGGTAGTACAGCGTCGTCGGAATCCCCACGCCCAGCCCCACCACCAGCGCCGCCACCGCGAACACCGCCATGCGCCCGACCTTCACCTTGCAATCGTCGGCCAGCTTCAGCCCGTTGACCACGTAGGGCATCAGGGCTTCCCGCGTGTCGTAGAACAGGATCAGGCACAGCATGAACAGCATCAGCAGCGTCCCGGGCCCCAGCGCCCGCGCCCCGAACACCGCCCACAAGATCGTCGCCGGCGTCCCCGTCACCACGATGAAAAACAGCCCCGTCTCGGCCAGCAACCGCCCCATCACCAGGTAGATCGCCACGCAGCCGAGGCCGAACAGCAGCGCCACCGGCCAGTCCAGCCCCATCAGCAGCGCCGCGTAGACCGTGAAAAATCCCATCCCCAGCATGAACACCCGCGCGCCCCACACCGCCGACCCCTCCACCGGTTCACGCGTCGAAAACCCGAACGCCCGCCGGAACACCGCCGAATAGTACTGCCGCCCCGTGAACAGCAGCACCAGCAGCATCCCGAAATAGGCGCCCATGATCATCATCGCGTCCATCTGCAGCCCGAACGGCCACGTCCCCTGCCAGCCGCCCACCCCCACCCCGTAGGTCGCAAACAGCCCCGCGATGAAAATCCACACGAACGGCCCGATCCCCAGCGACAGCGACACCTCCTTCGGCAGGAAGTACGCCACCGCGATCACCGTGAAGTACAACGTGAACTTCTCCAGCAGCGCCCGCCCCCCCCCCTTCGCAAAGGTGTCGGACAGCTCCGCCAGCGACGAAAAATCCACCCCCAGCGGAATCTTGCCGAACAGCACCTTGGGAAACCACAGGTTCAGGTAGTTGTAGGCATGGATCCCCAGCACCGCCGCCAGCCCCAGCCAGAACAGCGAATTGCCAAAGACCGGGCTCGGCCGGCCATCCTCCTCCGGCAGCAGCGACTTCGTGAACGTCACGATCGGATACGGCAGGTGCTCGTGGTCCGACCATTGCCGGTGCACCACCACCGCCAGCGCCACCAGCGCCATCCACAAACTCAGGATGATCGGCACCCAGAACAGCAGCGGCTTGCGCCACGCCTTCCACGGAATTTCCCGCAGCGACAGCTTGTCCGACGCCTCCTTCAATCCCCGCACATAGCCATCCAGAACCGTCCCCTCGTCCTCCGAGATGTCCACCAACATCCCCCCGGGCACCAGATCCATCACCTTTTGCTGCTTCCAGCCGGCTTCCGTCCGCTCATAGCGGTGCGGCATGATCAGCGCCGGCGTGAACAACCTCAGCAGGTTCGACCCCGGGATCGCGCACGACACCAGCGTCAGCCCTAGGATCACCGCCAGTTCCGCCCGCTTCAGCCCCCCCCCGCGCGTCAGCTTCCGCCACAGCGGATACACCAACGCCAGGAACAGCACCAGCAGCCCATACACGCTGATGGGCATGAAATTGCCCACGAACATCGTCTGGCGCATCACCCAGTCGTTGAAATACGTGTAGGAGCAGACAAACGCCGCTCCCAACAGACCCAAAATGACCGAACGAAACGTCACGCCCTATTCAACTCCTTGAATAAGAAATTCTTATGTCACATCACGCCGCGTCCAGGCTCCTCCATCGCCACCGCCAGAACTCCGCGCTGCAACAAGGTTTTCACGTACCCTGTAACAGAAACCCGGCTCTCGTGAAAGGACAATCGGTAAAACGTTGCAAATTTCACGACGATTTCCTCCACCGTCCGCTTCCCGTCGCAGGATTTCCAAATGGCCGCCCCAATCGGATCCAGCACGCTCCAGCGCTCCTTCGGCACCCGCACCAGCCACGAAAACACCCCGCGGATCATCGGCGGCTTGCGCGTCGGAACCGCCAGCGTCAACGACCCGTCCGCCTCCTCCTTCAAAACCTTAACCGCATGATTGGGAATAAGTACCGCCTTCAATACCGAATCCCAAGCCCCCGCCTCCGATGCCGTTGTCTCCCGCTTCTTCATCCCTCCCCCTCCTCCCCCGGAACGACCAAGAACTCCGGACAGGCCCGCAACACGTGGTCCGCGCCAAGCCCCGGGTGGAATCGTTTGAACTTGTTGCCTGTGATGCAGATGGCGTGATACAGCCTCCCGTCCCCTCGCTCGCGCCACGCCGCCGCCGCATAGGACCCTTTCGGAAGCAATACGCCCCGGGGCTTCCAGTCGCCTTCGATCCGCTCCACCCCCCCCGCCCGCCCTCCCGGCCGGGGCCTCACATTCCGCACCGGATCCCCCGCCTGCGCCGCCAGCCACTCCCGCACCGGCACCTTCAGCCACGCATCCACCATCCCGTACCGCCGGAAAATCCACCGGTCCGGCTTGCCCGGCCCGTCAAACCGCATCCCCACCCGCGCCGGCTCCACCACGCACTCGCCCAGCACGAATTCCCGCGGCACGCAAACCTCCATCCCGAACGCCCGCCAAAGCTGCAGCCCCGTCGCTTCCGGCGGAACCTCCCGCACCGTCGCCAGGATGCTTTCCTCCAGCCCCGCATCGCGTCGCCCCGGATGGACAAACACCACCTCCACCAGCAACTCGATCCCCGCCAGCCAGCGGCCGTACCGCGACACCACCT